>NZ_JBFBBE010000008.1:0-67188 GCF_040682555.1 Streptomyces sp. NPDC051172 | reverse complement strand
GAAGCTGGTCGCGGAGACGCTGAAGGCGCAGAGCGCGAAAATCGACACCGTGTCCGGTGCGACCATCACGAGCGACGGCTACAAGGAGTCCCTCCAGGCCGCGATCGACGCGAAGGGCTGATCCGAATGCACCGCGTCGAACACGTCATGGGCTTCCCCGTCTCGCTCCGAGTCGACGACGCGGACGTTCCCGAGTCGGCCGCCGACGCCGTCTTCGCCTGGCTGCGCGAGGTCGACGCCCGGTTCAGCCCGTTCAAGTCCGACAGCGAGGTGTCCCGCCACGGCCGCGGCGAGCTGGCATCCGACGAGCTCAGCGAGGACCTCGTCGAGGTCCTCGGCCTGTGCGAGCACTACCGGATCGCGACGGGCGGAGCCTTCGACGTACGGCTGCCCGGCCGCGGGCTCGACCCCTGTGCGGTGGTCAAGGGCTGGTCGGTGCAGCGGGCGGCGGAGCTGCTGAAGGCGGCCGGCGCGCAGAGGTTCGTCCTGAACGCCGGCGGTGACGTGGTCGCCGCCGGCGGCCCCTGGCGGGTCGGCGTACGGCACCCCGAACAAACCGACAAGCTGTGCACCGTCCTCGAGCTCACCGAAGGGGCGGTCGCCACCTCCGCGCGCTACGAACGCGGCGACCACATCATCGACGGCCGTACCGGGCTCCCGGCGACCGGACTGCAGAGCCTGACCGTCGTGGCCGCCACCCTGACCGAGGCCGACTCGGTCGCGACGGCGGCGTTCGCGCTGGGCGTGCAGGGCATCGGGTGGGCCGCGGCACTGCCGGGCTGCGAGGTGTTCGCCGTGGACGCCGGGGGGCAGGTGCTGCGGACGGAGGGGTTTCCGGTCGCGGGGGAGCCCTCGGCGGCCGCGTGATGCGACAGTCTGACTAACCTGGCGCGGTGACCATCGAGTTGACGCTGTTGTCGTCCGTCGCCCACCGGGGGCAGGAGATCACCGCGCCCCGGCTGCGGGGGCTGCTCGCGCTGCTGGCGGGGGAGTTGCGGGCGGGGTGCGGTGCCGGGCGGCTGGTCGACGGGCTGTGGCCGGACGAGCAGCCCGAGAACCCGGTCAAGGCGTTGCAGATCCTCGTGTCGAGGGCCCGCCGTCAGCTCGGCGCCGAGGCCATAGCCAGTACCCCGACCGGTTACCGGCTCGCCCTGCGCGAGGACCAGGTCGACACCTCCGCCGTCCTGCTGTTCGCCGCCGCCTGCGCCGAGAAGACGCGGGCCGGGGACCACGCGGGCGCCCTCGCCGAGGCGGAGGAGGGGCTCGGGCTGTGGGACGGCGCCCCGGGCGGGGAAGCGGGCACCTTCAGCGATCTGGTCGGGGAACTGCGCGCAGAGCGGGCCGTGACCCACCGCGCGCTCGTCCGCTGCCGCGCACTCTCCCTCGCCCGCACCGGCCGCCGCGACGAAGCCCTCGGCCCGCTTGCCGAACTGGCCGCCGACCGGCCCCACGACGAGGAACTGCTCCTGGAGCTGATGCGCTGCCGGGCGGCTGCCGAGGGGCCTGCCGCCGCCCTGGCCGATTCCGGCGCCGAGCGCCGAACCGAAGACGTATACGAACAGGAGCAGCAGGAAGACGGGGATGAGCGCGACCTGGAGCGTCATCGAAGGGTAGCGGCGGGCGTGCAGCAGATTGCGCCGCAGCATGGTGAGCGAGTCGCGGACGTGCGGAGCGGGCGGGGCGGCGGTGGTCATCGGGCCTGCACCTTCTCGTGGTCGGGGCGGTCGGTGACCGCGAAGAAGACGTCGTCGAGATCCGGGGTGTGCACGGTCAGGGAGTCGACGTGGACGCAGGCGCTGTCGAGGACGTCGAGCAGGGCACGCAGGGTGTGCACGCTGCCGTCGCCGGGGACCTGGAGGGTCAGTGCCTCGTCGTCGCGCAGTCCCAGGCCCAACGCATCGGCGGCGCGGGTGAGTTGAGCGGGGTCGAGGAAACGGAGCCGGACGTGGCCGCCGGGGACCAGGCGCTTGAGCTCGTCCGGCGTGCCCTCGGCGACGAGCCGGCCGCCGCTCAGCACCGCGATGCGGTCGGCGAGCTGATCCGCCTCCTCCAGGTACTGCGTGGTGAGGAAGACGGTGACTCCGCCGTCGACGAGCTCGCGGACGATCTGCCACATGGTGTGCCGGGAGCGCGGGTCGAGACCGGTGGTCGGCTCGTCGAGAAAGATCACCTCGGGGGAGCCGACCAGCGTCATCGCGATGTCGAGGCGCCGTCGCATACCGCCGGAGTAGGTGGCCGCGGGTTTCTTCGCCGCCTCCGACAGGTCGAAGCGCTCCAGGAGTTCGGCGCAGACGCGCCGGCCCTCGGGGCGGGAGAGGTGGTGCAGGTCCGCCATGAGCGCCATGTTCTCCTCGCCGGTGATGAGGTTGTCGACGGCGGAGAACTGGCCGGTGACGCCGATCGCGGGCCCGTACGGCCTGCGGTGCGGCGGCGACACCGTGCCCGGCGACCCGGGCCTCGCCGCCGTCGGCGCGGATCAGGGTGGAGAGGATCTGGACGGTGGTGGTCTTGCCGGTCCCGTTCGGGCCGAGCAGCGCGAAGACCGTGCCGCACGGCACGTGCAGGTCGATTCCGTCGAGGACGACCTTGTCGCCGTATGCCTTGCTCAGGCCGGTGGCTCCGATGGCCGCTGATGTGGTCTCGTTCATGCCGCAGAGCGTGCGGGACGCCGGATTCAGGACGGCTTCACGGCGGTTTCAGCGACGCCTTCGAAGGCCGGAACAGCCGGGTGAAGGCGGGTACCGAGACTGGGGCCGGATCCGGCCAAACTCCCGAAGGAAACGCGAAACACAAGCGGTCTAGACTCTGCCTGCAACGGCCCAGAACCGAAGGGTGTTCGGCGTCTTGATACGCATAGATTCAGTCACCAAGCGCTACCCCGACGGTACGGTCGCGGTCGACAACCTCTCCCTGGAGATACCCGACCGCTCGATCACCGTCTTCGTCGGACCGTCGGGCTGCGGCAAGACGACGACCCTGCGCATGATCAACCGGATGATCGAACCCAGCGAGGGCACGATCACCCTCGACGGCAAGGACATCACCCAGCAGCCGGTCAACACCCTGCGGCGGTCCATGGGTTACGTCATCCAGAACGCCGGCCTCTTCCAGCACCGCACCATCGTCGACAACATCGCCACCGTGCCCCGGCTGCTCGGCTGGAGCAAGGACAAGGCGCGGGCTCGGGCCCGGGAGCTGATGGAGCGGGTCGGACTGGACGGCGCGCTCGCCAAGCGGTACCCGTACCAGCTGTCCGGAGGCCAGCAGCAGCGCGTCGGTGTGGCGCGGGCACTGGCCGCGGATCCGCCGGTGCTGCTGATGGACGAGCCGTTCTCGGCCGTCGACCCGGTGGTGCGTAAGGGCCTGCAGGACGAACTCCTGCGCATCCAGGACGAGTTGGGCAAGACCATCGTCTTCGTCACCCACGACATCGACGAGGCCGTCAAGATCGGCACCATGGTCGCCGTGATGCGCACCGGCGGCCACCTCGCCCAGTTCGCGCCGCCCGCCGAGCTGCTGTCCAACCCCGCGGACGACTTCGTCGAGGACTTCCTCGGCGCGGACCGCGGCATCCGGCGGCTCTCGTTCTTCTCCTCCGCCGGACTCGACCTGCTGACCACCCCCGTCGTGGCCGTCGACGCCACCGCCGAGCAGATCGCCGAGCGCAGCGCGAACGGCGCACCGTACCTGCTGGTCACCGATGTGGACGGCAGGCCGCTCGGCTGGAGCGAGCCGGGCGCCCTGACCGCAGGGGACATCGACCCCGCCCGACTCCTCGCCCACGGGCGCCCCTTCGAGCGGGGCAAGGACTCGCTGCGCGCCGCACTCGACTGCGCCGTGCTCTCGCCCACCGGGTGGGCCGTCGCGGTGGGCGCCGACGGCCGGGTCGCGGGCGTGGTCTCGCAGCAGGCCATCGGCGAGGCCATCCGCACCGCCCACGCCGAGGGCGCCGGCGACACGGACGACGCGAAGGTCGCGGGATGAGCGGCGGCTTCTTCGGCATCCCGAGCGACCTGCAGAACACCTACTGGGGTCTGGTCGGGCTGCATCTGCGCGAGGCACTGATCCCCGTCGTGGCCGGACTGGTCGTGGCGCTGCCCGTCGCCCAGCTGTGCGTGCGGCTGCGCTGGCTGTACCCGCCCGTGCTGTGGGTGACGACGATCCTGTACGCGATCCCCTCGCTCGCCTTCTTCGTCGTCCTCATCGACTACACCGGCCAGACCGAGACGACGGTGATGATCCCGCTGGGCATCTACAGCCTGGTGGTGTTCGTCCCGGCGATCGTGGACGGCGTCCGGTCCGTGCCGCAGGAGACCCTCGACGCGGCCACGGCGATGGGCCTCGGGCCCGTACGCCGCTACTTCCAGGTCCAGTTGCCGATCGCAGCGCCCGCGATCATCGCCGGGCTGCGGGTCGCGACCGTCTCCAGCATCTCCCTGGTCAGCGTCGGCATGCTGATCGGCAACCAGGGCGGTCTGGGCAACCTCCTCAACGACGGCATGATCTACCACCAGCCGCGTCTGATCTGGCTGTCCGTCGTCGGCACGGCCGTCCTCGCCATCCTCGCGGACGCCCTGCTCGTCCTCGTCCGCGTCCTCGTGACCCCCTGGATGCCGCGCGGCACCCGCAAACCCCGTCCCGTCGACGAACCCGACCCGATGCAGGCCGCACTGGAGGACGCCGTCCGATGAACGTCCTCCACTTCATCAACGCCTTCTTCAGCGACAGCGCCCACTGGCACGGCTACGACGGCATCCCCACCCGGCTGCGCGAGCACCTCCAGTACTCGCTCACCGCGCTGGCCGTCGCCGCCGCGATCGGCCTGCCGGTCGGCCTGCTCACCGGGCACACCGGGCGCGGCGGCAACACCGTGGCGTTCGTCGCCACCGCGGGCCGGGCCCTGCCCAGCTTCGGCCTGCTGGTGCTGATGTTCGTGCTGCTCGGGCTCGGCCTGACGCCGGTGATGATCCCGCTGGTCGTCCTCGCCGTCCCGCCGATCCTCGTCACCGCCTACGAGGCGGTGCGCTCCGTCGACCCGTCCCCGGTGGACGCGGCCCGCGGCATGGGCATGGCCGAACCACGCATCCTCTTCCAGGTCGAACTCCCGGTCGCCCTCCCACTGATCCTCAGCGGCCTGCGCTCCGCAGCCATCCAGATCGTGTCGACGGCCACCATTGCGGCGTACGTCTCTCTCGGCGGCCTCGGGCGGTACATCGTCGACGGTCTCTATCAGCGCAACTACGAGAAGGTCGTGGGCGGCGCGACGCTGGTCGCCGTGCTGGCGCTCGTGACGCTCGGCCTTTTCTGGGCGGTGGCGCGGTTCACGGTGTCGCCGGGGGTGCGAAGGGGCACCTGATGTGACACAGGTCGTCGTCGAAGTCCGAGGACCCGTGACCGATCAGGTACAGCACCAGCGTGGCGCCGGCCAGCGAGGCGGCCGCGAAGGTCTCCCGGATCCGCTCCTCCAGGACCTCCTTGGGCGGGTCCCGCAGCACCGGCAGCCCTGCGATCGCGGGCTCGCACGCCCTCAGGACCGGGTCGTACAGGGCGTCCGCGATGAGCTCCGCGGCCTCGTGCATGTACGTCTGGTCATCCTCGTACGCGAGCCATCGCGCACTGACCACCAGCCCCAGACGCCCTGACCGACCCATGGCCCCCCAGGCGTCAACGACCTGAACCGCAGCGACAGTTGGCGACTGCAACGGACGGTGCCGGCGGATGTCCCCGGCTTTCCGGGGTCAGCCCTCGGTGCGCGCCAACGCCAACTCCAGTACGACGAGCAGCGCGTCCCGCACCGAGCCCCGCTCCCGCGCGTCGAACACGATCACCGGCACCCGCTCGGCGACGTCCAGGGCCCAGCGCACCTCGTCCAGGCCGTGCTCGACCTTCCCGTCGAAGGCGTTGACGGCGACGGCGAACGGGATCTGGCGGTGCTCGAAGTAGTCGACGGCGGCGTAGCAGTCGTCGAGGCGGCGGGTGTCCACGATGACCAGGCCGCCGACCGCGCCCTCCACGATGTCGTCCCACATGAACCCGAACCGCTCCTGCCCGGGCGTGCCGAACAGATACAGCTTCAGCGTCGGGTCGATGGTGATGCACCCGAAGTCCATCGCCACCGTGGTCGTGGTCTTGCGCGGGGTGTGGCTGAGGTCGTCCACGCCCGCCGCGACCTCCGTGATGGCGGCCTCGGTGGTCAGCGGCTCGATCTCGGAGATCGCACCCACGGCGGTGGTCTTGCCCACGCCGAAACCGCCCGCGATCACCATCTTGACCGGCAGCGGCGGTCGTACGGCGGCCCCCTGGTCGGCCGGGGCGAGGGTGGCCGGTTCAGTCGGTGTCACGCAGTACCCCTCGGGAGTTCGGGATGGCGCGCAGGCCATCGATCACCCTGCGCAGGACGGATGCGTCGTGGGTGACGTCGACGTCGGGCACGTGCACCGTCAGATGCCCGGCGGCGCGCAGGTCCTCGGCGAGGACCCGCACGACGTTGAGGTGCAGCCGCAGCCGGGCCGCCAGTTCCGCGACGGACTGCGGCAGCCGGCAGGCGGCGACGATGTCGTGCTGCTCGAAGGAGAGCCCGTCGAGGACGGCGAGGCCCTCGGCGGTGGCCACCACCTGGGTCTCGACCGGCATCGGCCTGCCGGACGCCGTCGGCGCCACCCGGCCGGCGGTGACCAGGAACGGCCGTACGGCGGGGGCCGGACCGACCGGGTCCGGGCCCGGAGGTGGGGAGCCGTCCGCCATGGGTGAAGTCTTTCTCCTCGACCGGCGTGTGGAGCCCGGGTCCGGGTGGCGACCGGTCAGCGTGCCGACGCGGCGCCGACGCTGTTCTTGAGCTGGAGCACGAGCTGCGGGTTGAGGGCGCTGCCGGCCCGGTTGGCGAACAGGGTCATCTCGTAGGCGATGTTGCCCAGCTTGGCCTCCTTGTCGGTGACGACACCGAGCACGGCGCCGCTGCCGATCGCGGAGACCAGGACATGGCCGCCCTCCAGGTCGATGATGACCTTGTTGAGGGCGCCCAGGCCGTAGTTGCCGGACGCACCGGCGGCCAGGCTGGTGATGCCGGAGACGATCGCGGCGAGTCGCTCCGAGTCCGCGGGTTCGCGCAGCTCGGACACGGCGATGAGCAGCCCGTCGGACGAGACCGCGATGGCGTCGACGACGCCCGCGGTCTCCGTCGCGAAACGGTTGAGCAGCCAGGTGAAGTCGGCTGCGGCGGCCTGCAGTTCGGCGGGCGTGGCGCCAGTCGGCGTACTCACTGCTCGGCTCCTTCCGGGAGGTGCTTCTGGTCGTGCGGGTCGGTGGTCGCGGGCCGGCTGCCGGCCGCGCTGTCGCGGTGCGCGCGCTCCACGGCCGCCTCGAACTCGTCGAGCGCGTCCCGTACGGCGTTCGCATCGGCGAGCCGCGGGGCCTGCCGCGCCGTCTGCTGGGCAGCGGCGTCGACGGTCGTACGGAGAGTGGCACCGCGGACACGGCGACGCAGGGGCCGCGAGGCGCCGTCACCCAGGGCCGCCGGGCCGGTCCCGCCGGGGGTGGACGGCACTGTCGCGCCCGGGGTGACCTGGAAAGACGATACCTCCGGGCCAACGCCCGAAGAACCGCCGGGTGTCACGTCGTCGGACCTGGAGTGGCTCACGTCGCTGAACGCCTCGGTACGGAGGACTTGCCCGGAACCGGACGGGGAGGAAGGAGCAGCTCCGGCGCCCGTGACGGGCGTTGCCGACGCCGTGTCCGCGGCTGTGCCCGGCGCGGGCGCGGTCGTTGTCCCGTCTGCTGCCGGGTTCAGGGCCGGTGCGGCTGCCGTCGCGTCCGGGGCCGGTGCGGTCGCGCGTGGAGTCCCGGCAGGGTCGGTCTCCTGGAGGGGCACCCGGCGCGGGAGTGGGCCCGGGTGGCCGGGGCGTGGGGTGTCGGTCGGCGTCGCGGTGGCTTCGGTGGCGGCGGACCTGCGGCGCGGGCCGGACACGGCACCGGACAGCGGCCGTTCGGCGGCCGTCCGCTCCGCGTCGCCCCAGGTCTCCGCCGTCGCCTCACCCACCGTGGGCCCGACCGGGCTCATCGTCAGCAGCAGCGCCGACGGCACCGTCACCTCCGCCGTCATGCCGCCGCCCGGGGTGCGGGACAGCAGGACGCTGACGTCCCAGCGGCGCGCCAGGGTGCCGACCACGAACAGGCCGAGCACCTTCGTCGGCATCACGTCGAGGCGTTCGCGGCGGATCAGCCGGGCGTTCTCCTCGGCGAGCCGCTCGGCGCTCATGCCGAGGCCGTGGTCGGAGATGACGATGGAGGCACCGCCGGAGCGGGCTGCTTCCTCGCCGGAGGTGTCCCGTACGTACACCTCGACGGGGCTGCCCGCGGGCGAGAACGACACGGCGTTCTCCAGGAGTTCGGCCACCATCAGCGTCAGGTCGCCGATGATGTCGGGCTCCACCATGACCTCGGTGCGCGCGTGCAGCCGTACCCGCTGGAAACCCTCGATCTGCCCGAGCGCGGCGCGTACGACGTTGGTGAGGGCGGTGGGCCCGGAGTCGAGGACCGTCTCGCGGATGCCCGCGAGCAGCATCAGGCTGTCCGCGTTGCGGCGCAGTCGGACGGCGATGTGGTCGATGGAGTAGAGGCGTTCGAGCAGGGCCGGGTCGGTCTCGCCCCGCTCCACCGCGTCGATCAGGGCGAGTTGACGTGTCGTCAGGTTGCTGACCCGGCGGCCGACGTTGCCGAACATCTCGGCGACGTTGCGGCGGCTGAGCACCTGCCGTTCGAGCAGCGCGATCGCAGTGGTCTGCACGCGGTTGATCACCTCGGCCAGCTCACCGATCTCGTCGTCCGCGGTGACCGGCATCTCGCGCAGCTTCGGCGGGCTGTCGTCCTCGGCGTCGTCGTCGGCGACCCGGGCCAGTTCCCGGCCCGCCACCTCGGCGACCTCCCGTGCGGCGCCGGTGAGGGCCTGCACCGGCCCGACCACCGAGCGGCGCACCAGCACCGAGAAGGCGAGCCACAGGACGAAGCCGAGCAGCGCCGCTGCCAGCAGCAGACTCGCACGCCACCAGGCCTTGGTGGAGGCGTGGTCGGCACCGTCGGCGATCTGGCCGATGAGGGACGAGGTGATCTTCAGCCGGGCCGCGGCCTGTTCCGGGTAGGAGGGATAGGCGGTCAGAGCGGTCTGGAACGTCGCCTTGATCTCCGCCGGTGTGCTGGCCTGCAGGCCGCTGGGGGCCACCTGGAGCTCGGCGTACGTCAGGGCGATGACCTGCTGGGCGGCGGTGTGCTCGATGCCGGAGAGCTCGTCGGCCTGCTGCTCGGTGGCGAACCGGGAGAAGCGTTCGGCCTGGTTGGTGTAGAGCTGGTACGCGCCGACCGCGGTCGTGAACTCGATCTGTGCGTTCGTGTCACCGGTCGTCGCGGAGAACACGCCGGTCTCGAAGGAGGCGTGCGCGGCGTCGGCGCGCAGCAGCGAGTCCAGCAGGTTGCCGGTGAAGGTGGCCGCCAGCTCCGCGTTGCGGTCGAGGCCCAGACCGTCGATCACGGTCCTGGCGGCGTTGTCGTAGGCGGGGTCGATGTTGCTCGCGGGCAGATAGCTCTGCTCGACCGTCCCGCGCAGACTGGTGAGGCCCTCGACCTCCTTCAGTGCCTGCGCCTCGCTGTCCGGCAGCCCGTCGCCGAAGGTCCGGCGCACCTGAGCGATCTGCGCGTCGACCGCGTCCTGCGCCTTGCGGTAGGCGGTGAGCGTGGACTGGACGCCCCGGCCTCCGGCCTCGTAGCGCACGGACAGCAGGATGGCCAGCTGGTGCTCGCTCTCCAGGTCGTTGACCAGCGACGCCACCTGCTCGCTGGTGCGCACGAGGTCCGCCGCGGACGCCGCGTCCCGCGCCTGGCCCACCTGGCCGGCGATGAGATAGGAGAGCAGGGCGGCCACGACCGCCAGGGGGACACCGACCAGGAGGTTGAGCTTGCGCCGGAACGACCACCGGTCGGCGAAGCCCCGTATGCCGCCCACCGGGCCTCCTCTGTTTGACCGATTCTGATCGCCAATGGTGTGGAGACTATCGCCTCATTGAACGATCAAGCACGTTGCCCTGAGTCAAGAATCCATTACAAAGAGCCTCCGGTTCCGCCTCTCTCCGTTTACGCAGCATTCACAACTGATCACGCATCGACGCCAATTGGTGACCCGGCTGCTCTTGACTGAGTAAGAACAGGCTGGATTGGATCAGTTCCAGAGCTTGCTTCTCATCAATCCCCAAGGTCCGGAACGGGAATCGTGACTTCCAACGCCCCACGCAGCAGGTCCATCAGGAGCTACCCCGCGGCGGCCGTCGCGCTTGCCGCGACCACGGCCCTGCTGGCGGGATGTGGCTCCTCAGACGGCAACAAGTCCTCCGACCCGCTCCAGGGCGGGGGGTCCGACGGCAAGACCGTCGTCGTCGGCTCGAACAACTTCCCCGAGAGCATCCTGCTCGCCGACATCTACGGCGAGGCCCTCAAGGCCAAGGGTGTCAAGGTCACGTACAAGCCGAACATCGGCAGCCGCGAGACGACGTACGGGCTGCTGAAGAACGGCTCCGTCACCGTGCTGCCGGAGTACAACGGCGCGCTGCTGGCCTACCTCGACCCCAAGGCCGCGCCGAAGACGATCGAGGCGACCACCGCCGCGATCGAGGCCAAGCTGGACTCCAAGCTGACGCTCCTCGACCCCGCCGCCGCGCAGGACAAGGACTCGGTCACGGTCAACAAGGCCACCGCCGACAAGTACAAGCTGACGTCCGAGTCCGGCATCGCGGACCTCAAGGGCATCGCGAAGGGCCTGACCATAGGCGCCTCGCCGGAGTTCCAGACCCGGCAGCAGGGCCTGGTCGGCCTGAAGTCCGTGTACGGCCTGGAGTTCGAGGGCTTCAAGGCGCTCGACGCGGGCGGCCCGCTCACTCTGGCGGCGCTGAAGAAGAACACCGTGCAGGTCGCGGACATCTTCACCACGGACCCGAACATCACCAAGGAGAAGTTCGTGGTCCTCCAGGACCCGAAGAACCTCTTCGGCTTCGAGAACGTGCAGCCGCTCGTATACAAGAGCGGTCTGTCCTCGAAGGGCGTCGCCGCGCTCAACGCGGTCTCGGCGAAGCTCGACACCAAGTCCCTGCTGGCACTGGACACCCAGGTCCAGCTCGAGAACAAGGACCCGCTGGACGTCGCCAAGGCCTGGCTGAAGTCGGCCGGCCTGGGCTGACCCCGGACGCACACAATGCGGGCGTCCCCACTGCGGGGGCGCCCGCGGTCGTATGTGCGGGCGCGCTCAGTAGCCGACGTGGAAGGTCGCGTCCTGCTTGTCGGTGGTGGTCGAGACCGGGTCGATGCGCAGAGCGTAGTTCGAGTGCCGGATGTGGCGCGTCGGGTAGTTGTACGAGCGGAACGACGACCAGGAGGAGTCGGCCAGCCCGGCCGTCCGGTAGAAGGTGGCGTCCTGGGCGAACGTCGACGTCCCGTTGTTCACGTCCAGCTGGAGTGCGTAGTCGTAGTGCCTGAGGTACCGGGTCGGGAAGCTGACCGACTGGAAGGAGACCCCGGAGCTGTCGGCCAGGCCGGGCACCAGCTTCCACTGGGAGTCGGAGGGCGGGTCGATGGGGTACGGGTCGATGCGTCCGAGGTAGTTGCTGTGCCGGACGTAACGGTCGGGGTAGTTGTACGACTTCAGCCGGTTCCAGGTGGGGGCGCCCCACTTG
Source organism: Streptomyces sp. NPDC051172 (assembly GCF_040682555.1). NCBI lineage: Bacteria > Bacillati > Actinomycetota > Actinomycetes > Kitasatosporales > Streptomycetaceae > Streptomyces > Streptomyces sp. NPDC051172. The sequence continues at coordinate 55,480 of NZ_JBFBBE010000008.1, read as the reverse complement.
GCGACGAGATTGTCGTACTCGGTCGTGGTGATCGTTGTGATGCCGCAGTGCTTGGAGTCGAGCGGCTGGGTGTATGTCCGCTGGTCGAGCGGGGTCCAGGTGCCGGCCGCCGGCCGCCAGGTCGGTGGTCTGCCAGGCGTAGAAGACGCCGTTGGGCGTGTAGGTGTCGCCCCACATCCAGTAGGTGCTGGAGGTGAGGGACTTGACGACGGTCGGGGCCTCGGTGCCGCCGTGTGAGACGGCCGGGGTGAAGGGCGTGAAGCTGCCCGGGGCGAGCGAGGTGGAGCGGGCGCCCAGCAGTGTCCCGTTCCTGTTGTTCTTGAAGTAGAGGTAGTTGACGCCGTTCACGCCCACCGTCATGTCGCCGTCGATCGCGTCGTACCCGGGGTCGAAGAAGACCTGCGGCGCCGAGACCGAGACGAAGTCGGTGGTGTAGTTGACCATGATCACGTTGTGGCCGCTGGAGTCGACCGACGAGTAGATGATCGCGTACTGGCCGCGGCCCGCGTCCCAGAAGGCCTCCGGCGCCCAGCTGTGGGTGACCATGTCGTGCAGCTTCAGCCGGTGGTAGCCGGTGAAGGTGCGCAGGTCGGTCGAGTACCAGACGTGGATGTACTGGCTGTTGTACGTCCAGTCGGTGCCCTTGAGGTCCGTGGCGAGCACCACGAACGTGCCGTCCTGCTTGCGCAGGACGAACGGGTCGCGCAGACCCATGGCGCCCTCGGTGGGGGTGACGACGGGGTTGTTCTGGTTGAGCGGCGTCCACTCCAGTCCGTCGGTGCTGACGGCGAGGTGCAGGCCGTAGTCGGTGCCCTCGCCCAGGGAGGTCGACTCGGTGAAGTAGCACATGACGTAGGCCGAGTTGGTGGCGGCCCGCGCGGGTCCCGCGCCCAGGGCCAGCGCACCGGTGGCGGCGAGCGGCACGGTCGCCGCCATGCCGAGGAAGGAGCGGCGGGAGGGGCGGGGGTGCGCGGGGCGCGGCGTCGCGTTCATTCGTGCTCCATGGTCGATATCTCGAACTAAGTTCGGTAAATCGATCAGAAGTTAAGGATGTGGCGCGTGTGCGTCAATGAATCGATCGTGCTTGGCTGGTTTTCGCCGTTCACTTCTCCGCCGGCCGTGCACCACCTGTGTGGACCGCCGCCGCGATCAACTGGTCGATCAGCGCGATGAGTACGTCCCGGGACGACTCCCGCTCGCGTGCGTCGCACAGCAGCACCTGGACATGGTCCGGGAGCGCGAGTGCCTCGCGGATCTCCTCGGGCGGATACGGGTGGTCGCCGTAGAAGCCGTTGACGCCCACCACGAACGGGATGTTCCGGCGTTCGAAGAAGTCGATGGCGGCGAAGCTGGTCTCCGGGCGGCGGACGTCGATGAGGACGACCGCGCCCAGGGCGCCCAGGGCGAGGTCGTTCCACATGAACCAGAAGCGCTGCTGGCCCGGCGTGCCGAAGAGATAGAGGACGAGGTCGCTGCCGATGCTGATGCGGCCGAAGTCCAGGGCCACGGTGGTGGCCCGCTTCTCCTCGATGCCGTCCAGGTCGTCCACGCCGAGACCGGCGGCGGTCAGCGGTTCCTCGGTGCGCAGCGGGGCGATCTCGCTGACCGAGCCGACCATGGTGGTCTTGCCGACGCCGAAGCCACCGGCGATCAGGATCTTCACCGTGTCGGGCGCCGCCCGGGTGACGAGGTCAGAGCCGGTCAAGGCCGTCCCTCACTTTCTGCAGCAGGTCCAGGTCTTCCGGTTTGCAGGAGACGGGGTGCGGGGCGCGGGCGGTGATACGGCCGCTCTCCAGCAGATCGCAGAGCATGATCACGACCACGCTCACCGGCAGGTCGAGCAGGGCGGCGAGTTCCGCGACGGCGATCGGCTCGGCGCAGCGGCGCAGGATGCGCTGGTGCTCGGGCTGGCATCGGGTGGCCCAGGTCGGCGGCGGGTCCACCGCGGTCACCGTCGTGATGAGCGTGAAGTCGGCACGGCTGGGCCGGGTCCGTCCTCCGGTGAGCGCGAACAGCCGTACCAGACGGCCGTCCGTGTCGCCTCCGCTCACCTCACGCGCCGGACTCGGCGGTCGGGCCGAGACCCGCCCTCGGTGCCGCGCTGAGGTGCTCACCGATCTTCTTCACCAGCATGTTCATCTGGTACGCCACCACGCCTACGTCCGCGCCCTGACTGGTGAGGACGACGAGATGGGCGCCCGGCCCGGCCGAGGTCAGTATCAGATAGCTGTGCGCCATCTCGATCAGCGCCTGCCGCACCGGGCCGCCACGGAAGTCCATGCTGACACCCTTGCTCAGGCTCATCAGACCGGACGCGGTCGCCGCCAGCCGCTCGGCGTCGTCGCGCAGGAACCCGGTGGACTTGCTGACGACCAGTCCGTCCTCCGAGAGCACGACGGCGTGGTTCACCTCGGCGACCCGCTCCACGAGTCCGGTCAGCAGCTGGTCGAGCTGGGTATGGGTGGCTGGGATGGGGGGTGTCATGGCGGTGTTCCTTCGTCAGCGGTCGGCGGGCGGAGTCGAGGGGACGGTGGTGCCTTCGGCAGGGAGGCGCGCACCCGGTTCCCGAGTTCCGGGTGCGTCCTCCTGGTCCTGGTCGTACTGCGTGTCTGTGTCGTCGTCACGTGCCTGGAGCGTGCCGCGCTGGAAACCGGCGAGCGAGGAGGCGGCCCGCTCGGCGGTGAACTCCTCGGCGTGGCCGTGCTGTTCGTCGCCGGGGGCCTCCTCGCGCAGTTCGGCGGCCAGGCTGGTCTGGGGGACGCGGCGGGGGAGCGGGGCGAGGCCTCCCCCACTCTCGGCTTCGCTCGAGCTGGGGGACCCCCATCGCCGGGCGGCGCCGGGGGCGGTGCGTGCCGGGGCGGCGGGGCGGAGCTCCCGTACGGGCTGAGCGGGCTCCTTTGCAGGGAGCGGCTGCTGCGCGGCGGGGGCGTCCTCGGCGGGGGCCGGAATCGGCTCCCGGACGACGATCTCGTGCGGGAGCAGCACGATCGCCGTCGTTCCGCCGTACGGCGACGGGCGCAGAGTGACCGCGATGCCGTGCCGGGTGGCGAGCCGGGCGATCACGAACATGCCGAGCCGGAGGTCGTCGGCCAGCGCCACCACGTCGAACTGCGGCTCGACCGCCAACTGCTCGTTGAAGGAGGCGTAGTCCTCCTCCGACAGTCCGAGGCCGCGGTCCTCCACCTCGATCACCAGGCCCTTGGCGACCAGCGCGGCCCGCACGGCGACCGGGGCCGGCGCCGGCGAGTACGCGGTCGCGTTGTCGATCAGCTCGGCCAGCAGATGGATCACGTCGGCCACCGCGGGCGGCGCGATGCACACGTCCTCGTCGGTGTGCACCTCGACCCGCTGGTACTCGGCGACCTCGCCGACGGCGCTGCGCAGGATGTCGATCAGCGCGACCGGCTCGCGCCAGCTGCGCCGCGGCTGTTCGCCGCTGATGATGACCAGGTTCTCCTCGTAGCGGCGCAACTGGCTGGCGGTGGAGTCCAGTTCGTACAGGCCCTTGAGGACGTCCGGGTCGGAGTGGCTGCGCTCCAGCGCGTCCAGCTTGGTGAGCTGCAGATTGACCAGGTTCTGGCTCTGCCGGGCGATGCCGAGGATGACCTTCTGGAAGCCGCGCCGGGTGTCGGCGAGCTCGACCGCGGTGTGCACGGCCGTGCGCTGTGCCTTGTTGAACGCCCGTGCCACCTGGCCGAGTTCGTCCCGGCCGTAGTCCAGCGGCGGGGTCGCCAGGTCCGCGTCGACCTTCTCGCCCCGGTCGAGTCGGGCCACGACGTCCGGCAGCCGTTCCTCGGCCAGGCTGAGCGTGGCCTCCCTGAGCCCGCGCAGCCGCCGGGACAGGGATCGGGTGATCCGCCAGGACATGCCCACGCACAGCAGCAGCGCGATCAGACCGCCCGCGCTCAGCGATGCGGCGGTGAGCAGCAGGCTCTCGGATTTGTCGGCGCTGCGGTCGAGCAGACCGGACGTCTGGACCCGGATCATCTGTCCGTACTCGTCGCCGACCTTGGCGAAGGCGACCGCCCACTGGTTCCGCGCGTCGGGCAGGGTCACCGTCCCGTCCGCACCCGGCCGGGCCGCGAGCACCTTGTCCTCGATGCCCTGGACGGTCTGCCACTCGGGGCTCTGCAGGATCCGCTCGGTCTGCGTCTTCGCGTCGCCCTGCAGCGAGGGCACGATCTGGTCCTCGACCAGCCAGCGCCGGGTGTCGACCAGCTGCGTGAACGTGGCCCACGACTTGTCGCTCAGCCGCCCCGCCGGCCAGGCCAGCGTGAGCTGCGCGTCCTCCTGCGCGACCAGCTCCGCCGCGTGCTCCAGGGCGACCAGCGGTCCGGCCTGCGAGGTGAGGTCGCCGTCGTCGACCTGGGAGAGCTCCTGGAAGGCGTGGATCTGGTCGTCGATGATCGAGCTGTACTGGTCCAGCGCCTGCGCCGGGGTGATGTCGGTGGGATCGTCCACCTGGCCCCGGTAGTACTCCAGACTGCCCACCGAGCCGAGGACCGAGTACAGCCGGTCCGAGATGCGCGCGGGCGCCTTCCTGATCGCGTCGGAGTGGCCGACCAGCTTCGCGACCGCCTTGTCCGTCTCCTTGCGCTGGGCGACCAGCGCGGTGCGCGAGCCGCGCGGGTCGCCGGCCAGCCAGGCCGCCGACAGGCTGCGCTCCCGCTGCAGCGCGAGCGTCGCCTCCGTGCCCATGGCCCCGGTCGACCGGCTCAGTTCGGTCTGCCCGCGCAGCCGCAGCCCCTCGTCGAACATCTGCGTGGTCGTCAGGGCCCACATCGCGGCGAGGGTGACGCTGGGCACCAGGGCCAGCAGGATCAGGGAGAGGCGTATGGAGCCGAGACGGCGCCGGGCACCTGTCCGTGGAGACATCGTCGTCCTAGGCGGTCAGCGGAGCGGAGGGGGCGGAGGGGGAAACACGGGGGTGGCCGTGAGCGGGGAGAGATGGGGTGCACAGGATGCTATCCGTACAAGTGACCGCACGTGCCACAGGTCTCCGAATCTTTCGCGACATTGATGTACGAAGTGTCGCCGGGCGTCCGGGCTCAGCGTGTGCCGCGCGCCGCGTAGCTGGCGACCGAGGCCACGTTCGCCTTGGTCACGAAGGCCGGGCCGGTGAGCACGGGCGACACACCGCCGCCGCTGGTGTTGCCGTTGGTCTTGTACAGCCACAGCGCGTCCACCGCGAGATAGCCCTGCAGATACGGCTGTTGATCCACCGCGAACTGCACGTCACCGCTCTCGACGGCCTTCACCAGGTCCTGGTTGAGATCGAAGGTCGCGACATGGGCCCTGCTGCCGGACTGCTGAACCGACTTCACCGCGGTGAGCGCGAACTGGGCGCCCATGGTGACCACTTCGTCGATCGTCGGGTCCTGCCGCAGCTTCGCGGTGATCGCGGCGGCGCTCGCGTTCGCGTCGGCGCCCTCGACGTAGAGCATCTCGGTCCTGCCGTCGAAGGTCTTCTTCACGCCGGCGCAGCGGGCCTCCAGGGCGACGTTGCCGCGCTCGTGGATCACGCACAGGGCGTGCTTGGCCTTCAGGTCGTCGAGCTTGTCGCCGACGGCCCGCCCGGCGAGGCTCTCGTCCTGACCGAAGAACTCCAGCACCCCCTCGGACTGCCAGGAGTCGATGCCGGAGTTGAGGCCGACCACGGGTGTGTCCGCGGCCTTGGCGGCCGCTATCGGGCCCTTCATCGCCTGCGGCTTGGCGAGCGTCACCGCGATGCCGTCGACCTTCTGGCGGATGGCGTCCCGCACCAGTTCGGCCTGCCCCGCCGCGTCGGAGTCATTGGCGTAGGTCAGGTCGATGTCGTCCTTCGCCGCGGCGTCCTCGGCGCCCTTCTTCACCAGGTCCCAGAAGGTGTCGCCCGGCGAGGCGTGCGTGACCAGGGCGACCTTGAGACGGGCGGTGCCCGCCTTGCCGGCGCCGTCCTTGGAGCCGGACGTGGCGCCGGCGGCGGTGCAGCCGGCCGCGAGCAGGCACACGGCCGCGGCCAGGGCGGCGACGCGCGCGGATCTGTGGGAAGCAGGCGGTGGGGGAGGAGTGTTCATGAGGGTGCGGCACCTCGCTGTGCGGCCGAGCAAGCGGAACGGCGAGAGGAGTCCCCGGACGGAGTCCGACACGTCGTACACCGTCCGGATGACTCTCGCTGGCCGGAGCCAATCGCGTGTGACCGCCTGTAGTCAAGTGATCAGCAACATGGAGTGAGTTGTTGCTGCCGCATCGTGATGATGCGTTCCGGCTGGCGGGGGGCATCCACGGCCTGCGGGCCGCGGCGGGTCTCGTCACGGCTTGCGGGCCACCGCCCCGTACATCGCGATGTCCTCGTCGTGGATCGCTTCGCCGTGCGTCCCGTCCGGACGCCACTTGTGGACCTGGACGATGCCCGGCGGGACGAGTTCGAGGCCGTCGAAGAACTCGGCGGCCTCCGCGAAGGTGCGCAGCCGCATCGGCATGCCGCGGGCCGCGTACTCGCGGGCGACCCGGCCGACCTCCTCCGGCGCGAACTCGGCCGTACCGATGGACATCGCCAGGTAGCTGCCGGAGGGGAGCGGCTTCAGGAGGCGGCGGACGATGCCGAGGGCGTCGTGCTCGTCGAGGAGGAAGTGGACGATCGCGACGACGGTCAGCGCGACCGGCTCACCCGTGTCCACGGTGTCGCGGAAGGCGGCGCTGCCGAGGATGGCCTGCGGATCGCGCATGTCCGCCTCGACGTACGCGGTCCTGCCTTCCGGAGTGCTGTTCAGCAGCCCCTGGGAGAGGGCGAGGACCAGCGGGTCGTTGTCGACGTACACGACCCTGGCGGCGGGGGCCGCCGACTGGGCGATCTCGTGGACGTTGGGCGAGGTCGGTATGCCGCTGCCGATGTCGAGGAACTGCCGTATCCCCGCCTCCTCGGCCAGCCACCGCACGGCACGGTTCATCCAGTCGCGGTTGGCCCGCATGTGGATCGGCAGGGCGGGCCACTCCCCGCACATGGCGTCGCCCGCCTCCTGGTCGGCGGGGTAGTGGTCCTTTCCGCCCAGGATGTAGTCGTAGATCCGCGCGGCGTGCGCGGTCGTTCCCGCGGCGGAGCCGCCGTCGGCTGCAGTGATGCGGCCGACCGGCCGGGCGCTGTCCTCGGGCACGCGGCCCCTCCCGTAACGTCGTCGACATCCACGAAACCTCGACGACTACCTCGTCAACTCGCGGGCTGCGCAAACCACTTGGGCCACACCAGTCACCGGTTCTCCCTCGCCGGGCCGACGGGCGTGATCGTGCCGCCCTGAGCGGGCGCAGCACGGGTGCGGTTTCCAGGGTGCGGGTCGCCTTGACCGCGCCCAGGCCGCGGGGCGGCCGTGTCCCGGCACGGTCCCGTGGTGTGGGAAGTCGACAGGACGGAGGGCGCGGATGGAAGGAATCCTCCATCTTTCCGCTCTGGCTGGAGCCTCCTGTTCACCCCGCCCCACGCTGAGTCGTGGTCGGCCCGAGGCCCCCTCGACGGGGCCGGGCCGGTGTGTCGACAACGGTGGAGAGGAACCCCGATGACTGCTGAGCGTGTGCTGACGCCGACTCCCACGGCGTACCGATGGCGGTGGCCGGCGCTCACCGCCCTGCTGCTCGGTGAGGCGATGAACCTGCTGGACGCGACCATCGTGCAGGTCGCCGCGCCGGCGATCCATGCGGACCTGGGCGGGTCGGTGTCCGACATCCAGTGGTTCACGACCGCCTACACCCTGCCGTTCGCCGTGCTGCTGATCACCGGCGGCCGGCTGGGCGACATCGCCGGCCGCAAGCGACTGTTCGTGATCGGTGTCACCGGATTCATGATCGCGTCCGCCGCCTGCGCCGTGGCGCCCTCCGTCGGTCTGCTCATCACCTTCCGGGTGGTGCAGGGGGCCGCGGCGGCCGTGATCATCCCCCAGACCATCGGTCTGATCAAGACGATGTTCGCCGGGCCCGAGATGTCCAAGGCCCTCGGCAGTATCGGCCCGGTGATGGGCCTGGCCGCCGTCTGCGGGCCGGTGCTCGGCGGGGTGCTCACCCATGCGAACCTGTTCGGCTCCTCATGGCGCGCGGCCTTCCTCGTGAACGTTCCCGTGTCACTGGTCGTCCTGGCGATCTCGCCCAGGCTGATGGAGAACCGCGCACCCGAGCGGCCCACCCTCGACCTGACCGGCACCCTGCTGGCCATGGCCGGCATCGGGCTCGTGGTCCACCCGCTGATCGGCGCCGATCTGTCGGCCATGTCCGGGTGGAGCTGGGCGGTCATCGCCGCCGGGCTGTGCCTGCTGCTGGTGTTCGCGCTGCACCAGCGGTCGGTGGCGGCCGCCGGGCGCAGCCCGCTCGTGGAGCCGAGCCTGTTCGCCCACCGCGGCTTCCCCGCCGCCCTGGTGACCTCGACCGCGTTCTTCGCCGTCACAGGCGGCCTGATGACGGTCATCGTGCTCCAGCTGCAACTGGGCCTGGGCACGGACGCGTTGAAGGCGGGCCTGACCCTCGCGCCGTGGTCGGTGGGCCTGGCGGTCGCCTCCTGGGTGGCCGGCGCGCACCTGGTCAGGCGTTACGGGCACCGCATGATGTCCCTGGGGCTCGCCGTGCTGCTGGTCGGCGCGCTCGCCGCCGTCGCCGTGTACCACGCGGCGGACCCGGACACGTACCCCACGCCGCTGCTCCTCGCGCTCGGTGTCGTCGGGCTCGGCGTGGGTCTGTTCAGCCCCGCCTCACCATCGCCCTCAAGCCGCTGCAGCCCCAGGAGATCGGCTCGGCCGCCGGGCTGCTCAATGCCGTCCAGCAGCTGGGCGCCACGCTGGGTGTGGCGGTCCTCGGCAGCGTCTATCTGGGCAGTGCCCCCTCCGGCGACGCGTCCTCGGCGCTGCACGCCGTCCAGCTGGCCTTCTGGGTCGCCGTCGCCCTGGTGGTGGTGAGCTTCGTGACGAGCCGCATGATGATCGACAGGAATGCGTCGGCAAAGGCCGGGACGGGACATTAGCCGAGCCCTTCCAGCACGGGGAGCGGACCAGCGGATCAGCGCAGGGGTGAGCGGTGGCCTTCGGGCCGCCGCTTCTTCCGTATGGGCAGGGGTTTCAGACCCGGGTACGGGTCGCCGCCGCGGAGCGCCTGGTCCGGGCCAGGTCCGTGATGATCGGGCTCGCCGCCTTGAGGTTCTGCAGGACCGGGCTGGTCTCCAGGGTGTGGATCGCGTCCAGTGAGCCGAGCCGCCGGGCCAGGTAGTGGTGCAGGTCGGCGGGGTCGCGGCACAGGGCCTGGGCCACCAGGTTGGTGGGGCCCGTGGTCGCGGCCACGAAGGCCAGCTCGTCGTGGCCGGCGAGGGTCGTCGCCACGTGCTCCAGGTGCGCGGGGCTCACCGACATCCACAGCAGCGCCCGGGTGTTGGCGCCGAAGTGCCCGGTGTCGACCTCCACGTCGAAGAAGATCGCGCCGCCCGCCTGCAGATCCGCGAGGCGGCGCGCCACCGTGACCGGGGACCAGCCGGTGGCCTGCGCCAGCTCGGCGTATGTGGCCCGCCCGTCCCGTTGCAGTGCGACCAGCAAGTCCCTGTCGGAATCGGTGAGTTGGCGCGGCACGGGGACGTAGGAGGTGTCCGCCGACTGGTGCTCGCGCAGCATCCGCTGCTGCTTGTCGTCGAGGCTGTCGGCGCTGCGCCGCCAGTTCGTCGACCCGCCCAGGTAGGTGTGCAGGATGCAGTGCGCGGACACCGCGGTGATGTGGTCGGTGCGCGGAATGTCGCGCAGGAGCAGGGAGTTGCCCGCGCCCGCCTCGGTCGGTGTGTGGAGGATCGCGACGATCTCGGTGCCGCCGGAGGTGAGCTTCACCCACGAGGTGTCCTGCCGCCGCACCAGCGCCTGCGCCAGGTCCTGCGCGCTGCTCGCCGCCGCGGTGAGCCGCACGAGCCACTGCGTCCGACCCGCCTGATGAGGGTCCGGCAGACCCACCACCCGCAGGGACGCCTCGGTGCGCAGCCGGCGGTGGCGACGGGCCACGGTCTGCGGCGAGACGTCGAGCGCGGCGGCGATCTGGCTGAACGGCGCACGGCCGTCGATGTGCAGCGCGTGGATCAGGGCACGGTCCAGGTCGTCGAGCATGCACACATCCTTCAGTGGGGCCTGCTCCGTGGAATAAAGTTGAAGATAACGCAGTGCACGCTACCATCGCCGCCCCAAGGCCCCGCAGAATTCCATCAGATCGCTGCGCGGGCCATGTTCCCCCGGGCATTCGAGCCCCATCTGCCGGGCAACAATCAGCAATTAAGCCGGAAGTTTCACGCTTAACTGTCTACCCGTGCAGGCCTGTGCTTTCCCATTGAACGATCAAGCAGACGCACACCAGCGCCGCGGGCTTCCCGACGTACTTCGCGGTGCGCACGCGGTGCTTCGACGACGAGATCCTGGCCGGGCTGGGTGCCGGGATCCGGCAGGTCGTCACGCTGGCCGCCGGGGTGGACGGCCGGACGGTACGGCTCGATCTGCCGGCCGGCTCCCGCTGGTTCGAGGTGGAACCGCCGGAGCTGACGGAGTTCAAGGGCGCCCCGATCGCGCGCTGCGGGCTGCCCCTGGCCTGCGAGCTGACGGCGCAGCCCATGGTCCGGCCGGCCGAAGGCCTGCTGATGTACCTGACCGACGACCCGCGCATCGGCCACGGGCAGCACGGTGGCCCCGCTTCCCGCCTGCCGGCTCACGACCGCGGTGCTCACCGATCCGCGGTAGTGGGAGAGAAACGGCGGGAGAAGTCCCGCGCCCGGTGATTCGGAATTCCTCATTCCGTTGCTTGCCGCCGTTTTTCGGTCGCCGTCGCGGTATTCGGCCGGGACCGGTCAAGCAGTCCGGTATTCCCGGCGGAGGCCGATCGGACCGGCCGGACGGCGATTTGAGCCACGTCACATCCGCCATACCGTATCCGCTCCGAGAATCGCCGTTCCGATCGGAAAAGCTGGATTCCCCGGGAATTTCCCTGCCTGGCTCTTGCGGGTGCATCCGGGAATCCCGCTCGGCCATCCGCCTCGCGGACAGCAGAGGAATCGAATGCCCGACGACACCGCACGCCCCACCGGCCGGCCCCGAAACGGGCCGGCCGGTGCGGGCTGCCGTGCTTGTGGCGGTGCGGCTCCCGGGCTGTACGGCTCCCCGGCCGCACGGCTTACGGCTGTACGGCCTCCAGGGCGCGCGCCTCTTTCTTGCGTTGCCGGCGGCTGACCCGCGGCTCCTGGTCCGGCAGCCAGCCGAAGGCGAGGCAACTGCCGACGGCTCCCAGGAGCAGGCCGACGAAGAAGCCGCCCAGGTTCGAGGTGAGCCAGGTGGCCAGGGAGGCCAGCACGCCGATGATCGAGTAGAACAGGCGCTGCGTGGGGTTGAAAAGGATCAGCAGTCCGCACAGCAGCATCACGGTGGGCAGGAGGTAGCCGGCCAGGTTCTGTGCGCCGGAGTGCATGATGACCTTCAGTGAGGCCTTCTCGGTGAGCAGGATCTCCGCCCCGCCCAGGGCGAGCAGCAGCCCGCCCCAGAACGGACGGCGGGCCCGCCACTCACGAAAAGCGGGCCGCGCGCCTTGCTTCGGACTGTCCGACATCAGCAACCCGAGTCGCTGAAGCTGAGTTTCAGGCCCGGCAGCTTGAACACCCCGGCCGTCGTCGCATAGTTGGTCTGCCGCAGGTTGTCGATGTGCACCGTGTCGGCCTGCTGGCTGAAGACGCCCGCCGGTCCCTTGACTCCGGCCTTGTTGAGCGTGCTCGCGTCGTTGCCGATCTCGATGTTCTTGAAGGCGGCGTCGCCGGTCAGCTGGGTCGAGTCCGTGGTGAGGTCGGTCGCCTGCACCTTCGACGAGCCGCTGCCCGCCTTGATCAGCAGGTTGGTGCCACCCAGGTCGACACTCTGGCACAGACTGTCCAGTGTTGCGGTCTTGATGGCCGAGGTGACGATCAGCACCTGGCCGCCGGTGTCGCCCGCGTTGGGGCTGTTGTCGATCATGTTGTCGAGCCCACCGAACTGCTCGAAGCCGGTGCCGTCGAGCGACTTGGCGGTCACCGTGAAGGGCATTCCGGAGATCGAGAACGAGACCCCCAGTGCACCCTCGGCGGTCATGATCGCGAGGCCGGCCGCGACCGCGACGGCCGGGACCGCCATCACAGCGGCGCGGCGCAGCCGGACCCGCCCGCGTCTTGCGGGGTCGGGCGAGGAACCGCTTTCCGGGTTCCCTGTGGTCAGTTCGGCGGACGAGGCCATTTCTGCTCCCATGTGCATAGTCAGTGCGGGTTGGGCATCATCGGCGCGTTGTCCTGGCGCGGACAGCGGCTGCAGACGCACGCCTCCTCCCAAACTCCCGGCGGGTGGAAGGGCTTTCTCGTACTCCGCAGTAGCCAGCGAGGAAGTTACCCGTGGTTACTTTCAAGGGTCAAGGGAGTTGTGAAAAAAGGGTGTCGGTTGTGCCCCACCTGTGGCTCAGCAGGTCTCGCGGGTTCCACCCCACTCTTGAACGATCGTCAACTCCCTTGTCCCGCCTTGACGTTGACTGACACTCAGGTCTACAACTGCCCCTGGCTTCCCCCAGATCCGTGGCGCCGGATCCAGCCACGCGGCACCGTCCGCGTCTCCCGGACCCCTCCTGTCCGCACGGGCCCTTCACGGCCCGAGATCCCCCCCAGGCGGCCCGGTAAGGCCACTTCCCCCTGGCCTGCTCCAGGCCGTCGCTTCCGCCCGGCCCGGCCGGAGGCCCACCCCCAGGGTCTGCGGCCGGTCACCGGCCGGACGTCGTTGCCGGCCCGTGACGTACGGAGAAGGCGTCACGGTCCGGCATCGGCGGACGCCGACCGGCGTCCCCCACCTTCCTCGCGCCACATCGGAAGCCCCCCAACCCTCAAACCCCGCACAAGAAAGAGGTACGTCCGCATGCGCACTCGCACCCTCCTCACCCTGGTCGGCACCGTCGCCGCCCTCTCGATCCCCGCGGCCGTCCCGGCCTCGGCGGCCGACACCCCCGTCCTCACCACCGGTTCGGTCGGCGGCACGGCGGTCGCGGTCGGCGACGTCCTTTCCGCGCCGCTGGCCAGCGGCACCAACGCCACGCTCTACTCCAGCGCGACCGGCACCAGCGGCGTGAGCTGCAAGTCCTCGACCTTCACCGCCACGGTCGCGGACAACCCCGCCGCGCCGGGCACGGCCACGGAGTCGGTCGGCGCGCAGACCTTCGACAGCAGCAGCTGCACCAGCAACGTCTTCGGTGTGACGGGCGTCACCGGCATCACGGTCGACAACCTGCCGTACACCACCACCGTGGCCTCCGACGGCACGCTCACCGTGACCCCGGCGAGCGGCTCCACCATCCAGACCACGGTCAAGCTGAAGACGCTGCTGGGCAGCATCACCTGCGTCTACCAGGCCCCCGGTCTGACCGGCACGACGAGCAACAGCGACGCCAGCATCAACTTCACCAACCAGCAGTTCACCAAGGTGTCCGGCTCGTCGCTCTGCTTCAGCAGCGGCTACTTCACCGCCAAGTACGCCCCGGTGACCGACAACGGCGCCACTGTCTACGTCAACTGATCCTCAAGCAGGCGTAGTTCAGCGTCGACGCAGACGCAGCGCCAGGGCGGCGCCGCCGGTGAGCACCAGCACCGCAGCGGCGCCGCCCGCCAGCATGGGCGCGGACGGACCCGAGCCCGCGGTGGAGGTCGAGGCCACCGGTGTGCTGTCGGGCTCGCTGGAGCCCTGCCGCGGAGTCGCTGCCGCCTCTGCCGTACGGGATGCAGTCGTACGGGGTTCGGGCGTGGCCGTGGGGCTGCTGCTCGCGCCCGTCCCGCCGCCGCCCGCTGACGCCGCCGTACCGCCGCTCCCGGACGTCCCGAACACCACGTCGGAGCACGAGTAGTACGTGTCCGTGGTGCTGCTGTTCTGCCAGATGGTGTAGAGCACGTGGTGCCCTGCCCGGTCGGACGGCAGCTTCGCGCTGATGCGGTACGCGCCGTTCGTCAGAGCCGGGTCCTTGACCGAGGCGAAGGGCTGCTCCGGCAGCTCGGACCAGGTCAGCGGTTTCTTCGCGTCGTAGCCGGGCTTGGTGAGGTAGAGCTTGAACGTGCCGGTGTGCGGGATGGTCGAGGCGTAGTTCATCGTCAGGGTCGCGCCCGGCTTCAGGGTCGTCGACGGCCAGTCGGAGCGGGCGAGGTCGAGGCCCTTGTAGGCGGGCAGTCCGCCGCTGCACAGCTTTCCGTCGGGGATGACCTGCCGGTCCCTGCCGCCCACGTCCGCGACCCGCAGGTTGTCCCAGAACGTGAAGGGGGCGCCGTTCGCCGCGACGGCCGCCTTGCACGCCGCCGACTGCGCGTTGCTGCCGCCGTCGGGTGAGCAGGCGTAGGCCCTGCTGACCGGATCCGTGGGCGCGCCGTGCGCCTGCGCGGGGCCCGCCGCCCACAGGGGCAGCAGGAACGGGGTCACGAGGGCGGCCGCCAGGGCGGTGCGGTGTGCGGTCATCCGGGGCATCCGGAACGTCTCCTCGGCCGGCGCGGAACGATGTGCTCCCGTGAAGTACGGGCGACCGGCCCGGCGCGTTCAGCGCATGACGCCCAGGAGCGGTCCGGGGCGAACAGCTCCTTGAACCTTGACCGTTCACCTGCTCCGTCCGCCCCTCGAAGCCACCCGGGTCGCATTGAAAACCAACCGGTCGCCTCGTACTCTGGCGGTCGCCGGCACGGGCACCTCGCCGTCTGGTCTGTCATCCGTTTCCGGGGGGACCGAGGGAGGCACATGCCCCAACCGACCATGCCTCGACCTGCCTTGACGGCCACCGTGCCTCGTCAGCTCGTTCACCGCGCCGCCGTAGCGGAAACGTTTCTTACCGATTGGGAGCGCACCGGCCCCGACCGGTTCGCGCTGTTCGCGCAGTGGCCCCGGGCCCATCAGTTACACGTGTCCCCGGACCGGTCGGCGTATGAGCCGCTGCTCGTCGCGGAGACCGTCCGCCAGTGCGGAGCACTCCTCGCGCACGCCGAGTACGACGCCCCCTTCGACCACTGCTTCGTGCTGAAAGAGCTGCGCCTCACCACGCATCCCGAGCACCTCGCCGTCGGCGCCGTCCCCGCCGAACCCGCCCTGGACGTCACCGTGTCCGACGTCCGCCATCGCGCCGGCCGCCCGACCGCGCTCCGCTACGACACCGACGTACGCCTCGGCGGCGAGCGCGTCGCCACCGCGCACATCGCCGTCAGCTGGATCAGCGAGTCCGTCTACCGCCGACTGCGGGGCGGCCGCACCCCGGCCACCGTCTCGGCGCTGCCGCTCCCGCCCGCACTGCCGGCCGCCGCCGTGGACCGTGCCCTACCCGCGGACGTCGTGCTGGCCCCGCCCGACCGGTCCGGCCGCTGGCAACTGCGAGTAGATACCGCCCATCCCGTTTTCTTCGACCATCCGCTCGATCACGTCCCCGGCATGCTGCTCCTGGAGGCGGCCCGGCAGGCCGCCCGCGTTCGGGCCGTCGGTCCGACCGGGGGTGAGTCCTTCCGTGCGGCCTTCCATCAGTATGCTGAGCTGGACAGACCCACGTGGATCGAGGTGACCGACGAGACCGGGACGGGTCTGGAGGTCCGCGGAATCCAGGGCGGGTCGACGGTCTTCGAGTGCGCCGTCGGCGCCGCCGAACGGTGAGATATCGTTCACTGGGAGTGAGAAAAACAAACAGCCCGGCCCGTTTACAGTCCCAGGAGTGTTCAGTCGATGGCGAGGCAGTTACGCGCCGAGCAGACCCGCGCGACGATCATCACGGCCGCAGCAGACCTGTTCGACCGCCGCGGCTACGAATCGACGAGCCTGAGCGACATCGTCGAACATGCCCAAGTCACCAAGGGCGCCCTCTACTTCCACTTCGCGGCCAAGGAGGACCTCGCCCACGCCATCATGGAGCTGCAGTCCAAGGCCTCCCGCGAGGTGACGAAGGACCTGGACGGCCGGGGCTACTCCTCGCTCGAAACGCTGATGCGCATCACCTTCGGCATAGCCCGTCTCTCCGTCGAGGGCCCGATCCCACGGGCCGGGCTCCGGCTCGCCACCGGGGAAGTCGCCGTGCGGCCGCCCCTGCAGCACCCGTTCACCGAGTGGCGGGACATCGCCACTCGCAAACTCCTCGGCGCGGTCAAGGAGTCCGATGTCCACCCGGACATCGACGTCGACGCCGTCGCCCACTCCCTCGTCAGCTTCTTCGTCGGTACCCGCGTCGTGGGCCGCACCCTGGAGCCCGTCGCCCACCAGCCCCGCAGACTGGCCGAGATGTGGCGCCTCACGATCCGCGGCCTGGTCCCGGTGACCCGCCGCGCCCGCTATGTGAGCCTCGCCGCCCGGCTGGAGCGGGAGCGCTCCGCTTGAAGCGCCGATGTGCGGCTCGGCCGCGGGGTGCGATGGGGCGTCGGTCGTCTGCGGCGTGGCTTGCCGCGCCCGCGCGGCGGAGCCGCAGATCGACACAGCCCCGCGGTCCTTGAGCGGAGCTGGTCTGCCGCGGCATCGAGGCTTGTCGCCCCCGCGCGGCAGAGCCGCAAGTCGATACGGCCCCGCGCTCCTTGAGGGGCGCTCGTCCGCGGTGGCATCGTGGCGTGTCGTGCCCGTGGCGGAGCCGCAGATCGACACAGCCCCGCGCCCATCTTGCGCCGGCAACCGGAGTGGACTCGCGCGGCCCGCTTAGGGTGGGCGCATGCCCCACAGCCCGTCCGCGCCCGTGATCCTCGGCAACGAGCCGGGGTCCTTCCCCCGCAGTGTGCTCGCCGAGCGGCACCCCGCGATCATCCGGCAGGTCCGGGAGGCCTTCCCCTACGGACCCGCACAGCACCGCGCCCTCGACGCTCTCCTCGCGAGCTGCACCAAGGGCGTCGTCGAACCACTCCCGGGCAACGCGCACGACCGGGACCGCTGGGAGGCGTGGGGCCTGGCCCAGTACGCCGGCCGTTCCTGGTACGACGTCCCCTGGCTCTGGTCGGAGAGCTACTTCTATCGCCAACTCCTGCATGCCGTGGGCTACTTCGGCCCCGGGCCCTGGCAGGGCATCGACCCGTTCCGCCCCTTCAAGCTGGCCGAGCTCGACTCCCCGGAGACGGACCAGGAACTGTCCGCCCTCGACGCCCTGTCCGTCGACGACCAGGACCGCTCCCTGCTGCACGGCTCCCTCTGGGGCAACCGCGCCGACCTCGGCTTCCGCCTCTCCGCCACCGGCGCCGGCACCTCCGACGCCGCCCCGGGCCTGGTCGCCGACGACAGCGAGACCCTCTGGTCGCTGCTCCCGCCGTCCGGCGCGGGCACGCTCTGCCTCATCGCGGACAACGCGGGCCGCGAACTCATCCCCGACCTGCTCCTCATCGCCCACCTCCTGGACCGCGGGCGCATCGGGCGTGCCGTCCTGCACCTCAAGCCGTACCCGTACTACGTCTCCGACGCGACGACGACCGATGTGCTCGACGCGCTCGGGAGGCTGACCGGGGCGCGGGGCGCAGCCGTCGAGTACGGCCGCATCCTGTGGTCGGCGCTGACCGACGGCCGCCTCAGCCTCCGCGCCCACCCCTTCTCCGCCGCACCGCTGCCGTACGAGGACATGCCGGGCGACCTCCGCGCGGAACTCGCCGCGGCCGCGCTGACCGTCGTGAAGGGCGACCTCAACTACCGCCGCCTCGTGGGAGACCGGCTGTGGGCCCCGACCACGCCCTTCGCGGACGTCACGGCCCACTTCCCCGGCCCGGTCGCCGCCCTGCGCACCCTGAAGTCCGACGTGATCACCGGCCTGGACCCCGAAACGGAGGCCGCGCTCGTGGCGGCCGAGGGGCAGCGGTGGCGGACCGGCGGCACCCACGCACTGATCCAGGTGCGGACGTGAGGGCCTCCGTCCGAGCTCAAGCCACCTGCACCGGCAGCGACTTGATCCCGTTGATGAAGTTGGACGTCAGCCGCCGGGCAGACCCCGCCGGGCGCAGGACCGGCAGGGCGCGCAGCGCCTCCCCGTACAGCACCCGCAGCTGCAACCGGGCGAAGTGCGCGCCCAGGCAGACATGCGGACCGTCGCCGAAGGAGACGTGCGGGTTCGGTGTACGGGACAGGTCGAGGCGGTCCGGAGCCGCGAAGACCCTTTCGTCGTGGTTCGCGGAGGCGTGGAAGACGACCACCTTGTCGCCGGCACGGATGCGCCGCCCCGCCAGCTCGGTGTCGCGGGCGGCGGTGCGGCGGAAGGTGAGGACGGGCGGGTGCCGGCGAAGCAACTCCTCCACGGCACGGGGCAGTTCGGCCTTTCCGGCGCGCAGCAGCTCGTACGACTCCGGGTGCTCGGCCAGGATCAGCAGGCCGCCGGGGGCGGCGCTGCGGACGGTGTCGTTGCCGGCCACGGTGAGCAGGAAGAAGAACATCTCCAGTTCGGCGTCGGCGAGTTCGGGGTCCTGGGCGAGCGTCGTCAGCACGTCGTCGGCGGGGTGGCGGCGCTTGTGCGCGGCGAGTTGCCGGGCGTAGGCGAACATGTCCCGGAGCATCGCGGGGGAGCGGGGGTTGACCGGTTTGCCGTCCGCGTCGAGCACGACGGTGCCGGCCTCGTCCGGGTCCTGGTAGCCGATGACCCGCTGCGTCCAGTGCAGCAGCAGTCCGCGGTCGCTGCCGGGGACGCCGAGCAGGTCGGCGAGGTTGAGCAGGGCGTAGTCGTCGGTCACGGCGGTGACGAGGTCGACGGTGCCGTCGCTTGTACGGGCCGTCTCCAGCGCCTGCGCGAACAGGGCCCGGGCCCGCTCCTGCGCGACGGACGTGAAGCGGTCGATGCGGCCGCGGGTGAAGGCGCGGCTGACCAGCCGCCTCAACCGCCCGTGTTCCGGCGGATCCTGATTGAGCATCATGCGGCGGACGAAGGGGAGGTCGGCGGGGTCGGGGTCGCGGATCTGGGTCGTGCCGAGGTGCGAGGAGTACGTGGCCGAGTCCTTGAGGACGCGTACGACGTCCGCGTGCCGGGTCACCGCCCAGAACCCGGGTCCGGCCGGCCAGCCCAGCACCTCGGGCTCGTCCTGCCAGGCCACGGGGTGGTGGTCGCGCAGCACGCGGTAGGCGGCGTGGGGGACCCCGGCGGCGTACTGCCTCGGATCGAAGACGTCCGGGACGGGCGGGGCCTGGCGGAGATTCATGCGACCACGGTGAGGTTCGCTGCGGGGCTTCGGCAAGGGGACGCGCCCCTTTGGGGCGTGATGTGGTGATCATGACAATTACCTGGTACTCATGCCGCATGGTGTTACGGGGATTGCGGACGGGAATCGGGAAAGCGGTGGCCGTCGCGGCCGCCCTGGCGCTGCTCCTCGCGGCCTGCGGTGGCGGCGGTGGGGGTTCCGCGTCCGCGGGCGGACGTACGAAGATCACCGTGGCCGCCCTGCCGTTGACGGACTCCGCGGCGCTCTACCTCGCACGGGACCGCGGGCTGTTCGCCAAGGAGGGGCTGGACGTCAGGATCCAGCCGGTCCAGCAGAGCATCCAGGCGCTGCCCGCGCTGGCCAATGGGCAGGTCGACGTGATCGCGAGCGCGAACTACGTGACGTTCCTGCAGGCCGACGAGAAGGGCACGCTCGACCTCCGCATCCTCGCCGAGGGTGTACGGGTGGCGCCGCACATGATGGACGTCCTGGTGCCGAAGGACTCGGGCATCAGGACCGTCGCCGACCTCGCGGGCAAGAAGGTCGCGGTCAACATCCTCAACAACATCCAGTCGCTCACTCTCAACGCGATCCTCGACGCGAAGGGCGTCGGCCGGCCCCTCTACCGGCAGATCGCCTTCCCGCAGATGGGGCCGGCCCTGGAACGGGGTCAGGTGGACGCCGTGCATGCGGTGGAGCCCTTCGACAGCGCGATCCGTGGGGAGTTGAAGGCGAAGGCGCTGCTGGACGGCGGGTCGGCGCCCGTCCAGTCGCTGCCCATCAGCGGGTATGTGACCACGCAGAAGTTCGCGGCCGGGCACCCCAAGGAGGCCGCGGCCTTCCGGCGTGCCATCGAGGCCGCTTCGAAGATCGCGGCGCAGGACCCGGGCGCCGTACGGGAAGAACTCCCCAAGTACACCAAGGTGACCGCGGACCAGGCCAGGTCGATCGGGCTGCCGGCGTATCCGGCCGCCACCGATGCGGCACAGTTGCGGCGCCTGACCGAACTCATGAAGAAGCAGGGGCTGTTGAAGACGGCCCTCGACCCGGCGACGCTGCTCGTCAGGTGACGCCCGGGTGAAGCGGCTGAAAAGGCATCAGGAGCTGTGGCTCGGCCTGCTCGGGGTGCTGCTGGCCTTCGGGGTCTGCGAGGTGGTGGGCAGGGCGGGCATCGTCCGGCGCAGCTACCTCCCGCCCGCCTCCGAAGTCCTCGCCCGTGCCGTCGAGCTGGCGGGCGACGGCGCCTTCCTGGACGGGGTCGGCGCCACGCTGCGGGCCTGGGCGCTCGGGCTCGGTCTCGCCGTCGCGATCGCCGTCCCGCTCGGGCTGCTGCTCGGCAGCGTTCCGGTCGTCGACTCCGCCGTACGCATGATCGTGGAGTTCCTGCGGCCGCTCCCCTCGGTCGCGCTGATCCCCCTGGTCTCGCTGCTCCTCGGCACCGGCACCGAGACCAAGGTCGCACTGATCACCTACGCGTCGGTCTGGCCCGTCCTCTTCAACACCATCTACGGCCTCGGCGAGGCCGACCCGCTCGCCAAGGACACCCTGCGCGCCTTCGGCTTCGGCCGGGTCTCGGTCCTGCTGCGGGTCGAGCTGCCCGGCACGGCCCCGTTCATCGCCGCCGGCATCCGTATCTCGGCGGCCGTCGCCCTCATCCTCGCCGTGGCCACCGAGCTCCTCTCCGGTTTCGGCGAGGGCCTCGGCATCTTCATCGCCCAGGCGGGCCTGGCCACCGACGGCACCCGGGACGTCCTGGCCGGCGTGGTGTGGGCGGGCGCCCTCGGGCTGGTCGTCAACGGCGTCCTGGTCCGGTGCGAACGCCGGTTGTTCCCGTGGACACCGGAGCGGCGGGCGGACGGGCGAGGGGTGCGGTCGTGAGGCGGATGATCCGGCTGGAGAGAACCGCAGCACGCCCGGGGTCGCGGGACCCCGGCAGGAGTACGCCGTTGCGCCACCTGCTCCTCCGCGTCCTGGTGCTCCTTCTCGCCCTCGCGCTGTGGCAGGTGGCCGCCCAGGCCCACGGCAGCGTGTACTTCCCACCCCCGGGCCGCATCGCACACCGCGCCTACGAGTTGTGGTTCTCGGGGCCGGTCCGGCGCGCGTTTCTCACCGAGGCCGCCGTGGCGGACGTACTGCCGAGCCTCGGACGGATGGCGGCCGGGTTCGGGATCGCCGCCGTCACCGGGATCGCAGTGGGTGTCGCGGTGGGACGGTCGCGCCGGGCGTACGCCCTGTGCAATCCCGTCCTGCAGTTCGCGCGGGCCGTGCCGCCGCCCGCGCTGGTGCCCGTCTTCGTCGTCGTCCTCGACTTCGGCACGCCGATGCAGATCGCGTCGATCGCCTTCAGCGCCGTCTGGCCGGTGCTGGTCAACACGGCGGAAGGGGCACGCACCACCGACCCGCTGCGGCTCGACGTCGCCGCCGTGCTGCGCCTGAACCCCGTCGAACGGCTCCGCTTCCTGATCCTGCCCTCCGCCCTGCCCCGCATCTTCGCGGGCCTGCGCCTGAGTCTCTCGCTCTCCCTCATCCTCATGGTGTTCTCCGAACTGCTCCCGGGCACCGCCAACGGCATCGGCTACACACTCACCGACGCCCAGTCCCGCTCCGACCTGCTCACCGTATGGGCGGCACTGCTCCTGCTCGGCGTTCTCGGTCATCTCCTCAACACCGCCCTGCTGGCGGCCGAGAGGCGGGTTGTCGGACGGGGAAGGAGCATGGCATGACGCTCCGCCTCGACTCCCTCGGCCAGCGCTACGGCGACCAGCGCGTCCTGCACGACATCACCCTCACCGTGCCCGACGGCCAACTCCTGTGCGTCGTGGGTCCGTCCGGATGCGGCAAGTCCACGCTCCTGCGCACCGTCGCGGGACTGCAGCCCGCGCACGAGGGCACCGTCACCGTCGACGGAACCCCGGTCACCGGCGTCCCCGACCAACTCGCCGTCGTCTTCCAGGACTACGGCCGCTCCCTCTTCCCCTGGCTCACCGTCCGCGACAACGTCGCCCTCCCACTGCGCCGCCGCGGCCGCAGAGCCCGTGCCGAGCGCCGCGCCGAGGCCGAGCGGATCCTGGAGCGCGTCGGCCTCGACGGCGTCGGCCGCCGCCATCCGTGGCAGCTGTCCGGCGGAATGCAGCAACGCGTCGCCATCGCCCGCGCCCTGGTCTGCCGCCCCTCCCTGCTGCTCATGGACGAACCCTTCGGCTCCCTGGACGCCCAGACCCGCGAGGATCTCGAGGACCTCCTGCTGGAGGTCCACCGCACCGAGGGCACCACCATCGTGTTCGTCACCCACGACATCGACGAGAGCGTCTACGTCGGCGACCGCGTCGTCGTCCTCTCCCCGGCCCCCGCCTCCCACGTCGTCCTCGACCTGCCCGTCGAACTCCCCGGAAAGCGCGACCAGATCGCCACCCGGGGCCTGCCCGAGTTCGTGGCGCTGCGGGCGGAGGTGGGACGAGCAGTGCGGGGCTCCTAGGGCCGCCCTGTTCCCGTTTCGCCCCCGATTCACGCGATGGTGTGATCATGTCCCGGCCCGCGGATGGCGCCGAAGGGTCACGGGTAGGGCCCCGGCCATGACGCAGCAGCCCTTCGAACTCCCGCACTTCTACATGCCGTATCCCGCGCGGCTGAATCCGCATGTCGACGAGGCGCGTGCCCATTCGACCGAGTGGGCAAGGGGGATGGGCATGCTGGAGGGGTCCGGGGTCTGGGAGCAGTCCGACCTCGACGCCCACGACTACGGACTTCTGTGCGCCTACACCCACCCCGAGTGCGACGGCCCCGCCCTCTCCCTGATCACCGACTGGTACGTGTGGGTCTTCTTCTTCGACGACCACTTCCTGGAGACCTTCAAGCGCAGCCAGGACCGCGTCGGCGGCAAGGCCCACCTGGACCGGCTGCCCTTGTTCATGCCCCTCGACCTGGCAACTCCCGTACCGGAGCCGCAGAATTCGGTCGAGGCCGGGCTCGCCGATCTGTGGGCACGCACCGTGCCGTCGATGTCGGTGGACTGGCGCCGCCGCTTCGCCGTGGCGACCGAGCACCTGCTCAACGAGTCCCTGTGGGAGCTGTCCAACATCAACGAGGGGCGGATCGCCAACCCCGTCGAGTACATCGAGATGCGCCGCAAGGTGGGCGGCGCCCCCTGGTCGGCCGGGCTCGTGGAGTACGCGACCGCCGAGGTGCCTGCGTCCGTGGCCGCATCGAGGCCGCTCAGGGTGCTGATGGAGACGTTCGCCGACGCCGTCCACCTGCGCAACGACCTCTTCTCCTACCAGCGGGAAGTCGAGGACGAAGGCGAGAACAGCAACGGCGTGCTCGTCCTGGAGACCTTCTTCGACTGCACCACCCAGGAGGCGGCCGACACCGTCAACGACGTCCTCACCTCCCGCCTCCACCAGTTCGAGCACACCGCCCTCACCGAAGTGCCCGCACTGGCCCTGGACCAGGGCCTCACCCCGGACGAGGTCGCCGCCGTCGCCAAGTACACCCAGGGCCTGCAGGACTGGCAGTCCGGCGGTCACGAATGGCACATGCGCTCCAGCCGCTACATGAACGCCCGCGCACAGGCCACACACCCGTGGCACGGCCTGACCGGCCCCGGCACCTCCGCCGCCGACGTCGGTGCCCTGCTCGCGGCGGCCGGCGCCGAGCGCCTGCGCGCCTACACGCACGTGCCGTACCAGAAGGTCGGCCCGTCCCTGCTGCCGGACTTCCACATGCCCTTCGAGGTGGAACTGAGCCCGCACCTGGACGGCGCCCGGCACCGCCTCACCGACTGGATGCACGCCATGGGAATGCTCCAGGAGGGCGTCTGGGACGAGGACAGGCTCGCCGCCGCCGACCTTCCGCTGTGCTCCGCGGGGCTCGACCCCGACGCGACACCCGAGGCCCTCGACCTCAGCTCGCAGTGGCTCGCCTGGGGCACCTACGGCGACGACTACTACCCGCTCGTCCACGGCCACCGTCGCGACCTGGCCGCCGCCCGGCTGACCACCCGGCGCCTGGCGGACTGCATGCCCGTCGACGGCGAGGAGGTCCCCGCCCCGCTCAACGCCATGGAGCGCGGCCTCACCGACCTGTGGGCGCGCACCACGGCGCAGATGACCCCCGAGCAGCGGCGCACCCTCAAGGACTCGGTGAACGTCATGACCGAGAGCTGGGTGTGGGAGCTCTCCAACCAGCTGCAGAACCGCATCCCCGACCCGGTCGACTACCTGGAGATGCGCCGTGCCACCTTCGGCTCCGACCTCACCCTGAGCATGTGCCGGACGGGCCACGGCCCCGCGGTCCCGCCCGAGGTCTACCGAAGCGGCCCCGTGCGCGCCCTGGAGAACGCCGCCATCGACTACGGGTGCCTCATCAACGACGTCTTCTCGTACCAGAAGGAGATCGAGTACGAGGGCGAGATCCACAACGCGATCCTCGTCGTGCAGAACTTCTTCGGCATCGACTACCCGACCGCACTCTCCGTCGTCCACGACCTGATGACCCAGCGCATGCAGCAGTTCGAACACATCGCCGCACACGAACTGTCCGTGGTCTACGACGACTTCAAGCTCTCCGACGAGGCACGCGAGGCGATGGACGGCTATGTGAAGGACCTGCAGAACTGGATGGCGGGCATCCTCAACTGGCACCGGAACGTGGACCGTTACAAGCCGGAGCATCTGGC
Source organism: Streptomyces sp. NPDC051172 (assembly GCF_040682555.1). Classification (NCBI taxonomy): domain Bacteria; kingdom Bacillati; phylum Actinomycetota; class Actinomycetes; order Kitasatosporales; family Streptomycetaceae; genus Streptomyces; species Streptomyces sp. NPDC051172. The sequence goes on along the minus strand of NZ_JBFBBE010000008.1, from coordinate 30,686 downwards.
CCGCCGCACTCACGGCTTCCTCCCGGACCGGTCCGCCGCCATGACCGCACATTAATCTCTTCGTGCGGAACGGGACATTCAGGTAATTCGGGTGAGGCGCACCGCCGTGTGCTCACCCCGCCCGCCCACCCCGGCGACATTCCGGTCCCCACGGACGGCATCATCCAGCTCAAGGGCCCGGACGGCACGACGAAGACGTACCGGCGCACCTCCTGGACGTCCAACGACGGCCTCGGCTTCACCGTCGCCGAGGGCTCCTGTCAGCCCGTGCGGCCCTCGCCGTGGCCGCCGTGTGGGCCGCCGTGGTCGAACACCTCCGCGGGCCGTCGCAGTCTCACTCGTTCGTGGCTCGTCGGGCGCCGGGGCTCCGGGTAGAGCTCCAGCCGGAGGCGATCCATGGAACAGACTGCGTTGCGTCCCAAGCCGATGCCGGGTGGGGAGCCCGGCGGCGGCAGCGAACCCGGCACCGCCCGGCGCCCGCACGCCGTGCGCCGGCGCGGCCGACGGCTCAGGGCCGCGCTGTTCGGCCTGCTCGTCGGAACGGTCCTGGTGCTGTCCGGAGTAGGACTCGGCACCGTCGGCGCCACGGTGATCGGCATGAGCAAACTCGCCGACCTGCAACGCCAGGCGCAGGCCCCGGGCAGCCCGTCGGCCACGGCGCACCCCAGCCCGTCGTCCCCGACGGCATCTGCGTCTCCGGCGCCCGCCGTCGCGACCCTGGGCCTGGAGGCCGTGGACGTGTACAAGGCGGGCGCCCTGGTCGTCGGCGTCCACGTGCCCGGCCCGGGCTATGCGGCGGGCCTCGTTCGGGGAGACGTAGTCCTCGCGTTCGGCAGGACCCGCATCGACTCGGCTGCCGACCTCGCACGAGCCGTCGCCCGGGCCCGCCCGGGCGTCGGCATCACACTGACCGTCCGTCACCGAAGCGGCGGCTACCAGCAGTTGACGACGATCCCGGGCGTCGTCACATGACCACCCGGAAGTGGGTGGTGAGCCGCCCGTCGTCGTCCAGCACATGAAAGGCAAGGCCGACCGGGGCGTCCCGGTCGGCGATCTGCTCGCCCTCCCAGGGCAGCCGCAGCGTCCAGGTCACGCCGGGGCCGACCATCAGCGGCCGCCCGGCGAACACGCTCGCGGCAGGCGTGTGCGCATGACCGGTGATCAGCCCCGCGATCTCGGGCCGCCGCTCCAGCAGCGCAGCGAGCCTGCCGGGGTCGCCCAGCTGGTAGGAGTCGGGCAGGGGGTGGTGCAGTGCGACCGGCGGGTGGTGGAAGGCGAGCAGTGCGGGCAGGCTCCCGTCCAGTTCGTCGAGCGTCGCCTCGATCCAGTCGTACGTCTCCTCGCACAGCGCCCCTTCGTCCCTCCCGGGGATGCTGGAGTCGCACATGAGTACGGCACCCTCGTCGAAGACATGCGCGCTGTTGACCGGCCCGTCGGCCGCGGGCTGCCCCAGCAGGGCCTTGCGGTAGGGCGCCCGGCTGTCGTGGTTGCCCGGGCAGGTCAGCACCGGGAAGGGCGTGTCCGCCTCGCCGAGCCCCAGGATCCGGGCGGCCTCCTCGTACTCCGCCTCCGCGCCGTGGTCCGCGATGTCGCCGGTCACCAGGAGCGCGTCCACCGACCCCGGCAACGCCCACAGCCGGTCGCGGACCCGCTCGGCACGCTCCCTCGCCCGCGCGGTCCCGTCGAGATGCAGATCGCTGATGTGTGCCAGTACGAGCACGGCCGTACGCCTCCCCGAATCGGTGACTAATGGTACGAGGTCATCTAAGCATTAATGGCTAATGGTCTGGTGCCCTGTATTCGTTAGGCGGGGAAACCACTGGTCCACGTCCATGGAGTGGGCCACAGCGGTCGCTGCGCAGCCGGCGCTCCGGTTTCCTGACCGTGCTCGGCAACGAGACCGGCGTCTTCGTCTGGGGCGTGGTCGCCGTGCTCGGGCTGACCGCGCTGCTCGCGGCCTCCGAAGTGGCGTACGAGGTGATGCTGATCGGCGGCGCGGTCGTCCTCGTCGGCTTCGGCATCCAGACGCTGCGGCAGGCACGGCGCACGAAGGCGTCCCGGAGGGCTGGGAGGGCTGGGAGGGTGCCGAGAAGAGCGGCTGGGCCGCCTACCGCGGCGGGCTGCTGCTCAACCTCGCCAACCCCAAGGCGGCGATCTTCGCCATGTCCTTCCTGCCGCAGCCTCCGAAAGACCCGCAGACCGGTCGCGCCGCCCCCGCGGTACGGGCAGGATGCTGCCCGTAGTCCCTTGTGGTCCCTTCACCCGCCCAGGGAGGCCCGGATGACCGGCAGTACGCGCGCGCCCTTCACCGCCGACGACTACCGGGACCGGATGGACCGCGCCGCGCGGGCCGCCGCCGATGCCGGTCTCGCCGGGCTGCTGGTGGCGCCGGGCCCGGACCTGGTGTGGCTGACCGGCTATGCGCCCCCCGCGGTCACCGAACGGCTCACCCTGCTGGTCCTAGTCCAGGGACGCACCCCCGTCCTGGTAGTCCCCACCCTGGAGGCCCCGGACGCCGCACAGGCCGCCGGCGCTCCCACCCTGGCACTGCGCGACTGGACCGACGGCAAGGACCCCTACGCGGCGACCGCCGCCCTGCTCGCCGGCACCGGCCGCTTCGGCATCAGCGACAACGCCTGGGCGATGCACCTGCTCGGACTGCAGCGCGCGCTGCCCGGCACCGACTACGCGTCCCTCACCGACGCCCTGCCGATGCTCCGCGCCGTCAAGAACCCGGCGGAACTGGAACTGATGGCGGCCGCGGGCGCGGCCGCAGACGCAACGTTCGAGGAGATCCGCAAGGTTCCCTTCGCCGGCCGCAAGGAGTCCGACCTCGGCGCGGACCTCGCCGACCTGCTGCGGCAGTTCGGCCACTCGCAGGTCGACTTCACCATCGTCGCCTCCGGCCCGAACGGCGCCAACCCGCACCACGAGGTCGGCGAGCGCGTCATCGAACGCGGCGACATGGTCGTCCTCGACTTCGGCGGCCTCAAGGACGGCTACGGCTCCGACACCTCCCGCACCGTCCATGTCGGCGAACCCACCGACGAGGAGCGCCGGGTGCACGACGTGGTGCGCGAGGCCCAGGAGGCGGGCTTCAGGGCGGTCGGGCCCGGCGTCGCCTGCCAGGAGGTCGACCGTGCCGCCCGCGCGGTCATCGCGGAGGCCGGGTACGGCGAGTACTTCATCCACCGCACCGGGCACGGCATCGGCGTCACCACGCATGAGCCGCCGTACATGATCGAGGGCGAACGGCAGCCCCTCGTGCCCGGCATGTGCTTCTCCGTCGAGCCGGGGATCTATCTGCCCGGCCGCTTCGGCGTGCGGATCGAGGACATCGTCACGGTCACCGAGGACGGCGGCCGCCGCCTCAACGACACCGACCGCGAGATGGTCATAGTGGACTGAGCGACCCCAGGAGCCCCAGCACACCTTCGAGTGACAACGGCGCGACCATGACCCAGGCACCGACACCCACCGCGGACACCGTCCGCCGGCTGGTCAGTTCTCTGATCAAGGAGGGCACCACGAGGGGGGCCACCGCCGCCGGACCCGAGGTGCGGCCCGTCGCCGAGGGCGGCGAGCACTCCACCTGGTGGGTCGGTGCCCGCCATGTGCTGCGCCTCGCCCCGGACCGCGACGCCGCCCTGCGCCAGCGTCGCGAACTGCGCCTGCGTGACCTCGTACGCCCTCATCTGCCGATCGCCGTGCCGACCAGCGTGGCGCACGGCGAGTGGGCGCCCGGGCTGACGTACACGCTCGACACCAAGGTGCCCGGCGGGACGGCGGAGCAGTACGACGTGTCCGCCGTCGGGGAGGCCGACCTCGCGGGGCTGCTCACCGGGCTGCGTGAGGTACCCGCACGGCAGGCCGAGACGCTCGGCGTGCCGCGCACCGCCCCGCGCTCCCTGGAGGCGCTGCGCCGGGCCGCCGGGCGCGCCGCCGAACGGCTCGCCGCGGCCGACGAGTTCGACCCGGTCCGCCTCCACCAGCTCACCCCGCAGGCCGCCGTCCAGCTCGCCGCGCAGCCCGGCACCGCGGTCCTCGTCCACCACGGCCTCAAGGGCGAGCATCTCGTGGTCAGCGCCGACGGCCGGGTGCGCGGCATCCTCGACTGGACCGACGCGGCCGTCGGCGACCCCGCCGAGGACATCGCCGGCCTCGCGATCGCGGTCGGCTCACCCGCAGCCGTCCGCGCCGCCACACTGGCCGGCTACGCCGCCCGCCCCTGCCTCCGCGGCCTCTGGCTGGCCCGCTGCGACACGGTCGTACGCCTCGCCGAACACCTCAAAGGCCGGGACACCGCCCCCCTGCCCCTCCTCAGGCTCCAGCTCCGCCGCGCCTGGGAGGCGATCCTCCTGGAGAGGGTCACGGAGTTCCGTGACGAGGACGCGGACGACGAGCTCTAGACGGCCCCGGCAAAGTCCGGTGCACGGGCGCGGGACGGTATCGATGTGCGACTGCGCCGCGCGGGCGCGACCAGCGACGGCGGTCCCGGAGACGATGGACGGCCGATCACTGCACGGCCCGCGCAGCGCCCGGTGGCCGTTCAGGCCTGCAGCAGTACCACGGCCGACTCCGCGGGCACATGCAGCACTCCGTCCGCGCCCAGGGTCGCGGGGCAGTATTCAGATGCGGCTCGCCGCGCGGTCGCGACCAGCCGCGAGGGTCCCGGAGACGATGGACGGCCGATCACTCACGGCCCGCGCAGCGCCCGGTGGCCGTTCAGGCCTGCAGCAGTACCACGGCCGACTCCGCGGGCACATGCAGCACTCCGTCCGCGCCCGGCGGCTCGACGGGCTCCCATGCGGCGAGTACGTCCGCGTGGCGGGGGCCCAGGGGGATCGCTGCCGGCTCCTTGGCGAGGTTCACGGCGACGCGGACGTCCCCGCGGCGGAAGGCCAGCCAGCGCTCCCGTTCGTCGAACGCCACCTTGGTGTCGGCGAGGTCGGGATCGGTCAGGTCGGCCTGTTCGTGCCGGAGTGCGATGAGCCTGCGGTACCAGTGCAGCACGCGCGCGTGGGGCTCGTCGGCGAGCTCCGCCCAGTCGAGGCAGGAACGGTCACGGGTCGCCGGGTCCTGCGGATCCGGGACGTCCTCCTCGGCCCAGCCGTGTGCCGCGAACTCCCGCCGTCTGCCCCGCCGTACTGCCTCGGCGAGCTCCGGATCGGTGTGGTCGGTGAAGAACTGCCAGGGCGTACCGGCCGCCCACTCCTCGCCCATGAACAGCATCGGGGTGAAGGGCGCGGTGAGCGTGAGGGCGGCCGCGCAGGCGAGCAGGCCGGGGGAGAGGAGTGCCGAAAGGCGGTCGCCCTGGGCGCGGTTGCCCACCTGGTCGTGGGTCTGGCTGTAGCCCAGCAGCCGGTGCGCGGCCACCCGCGTGCTGTCCAGGGGGCGCCCGTGGTGCCGGCCGCGGAAGCTGGAGTACGTGCCGTCGTGGAAGTAGCCGCGGGTGAGGGTCCGGGCCACCGCGGCGAGCGGGGCGCGGCCGAAGTCCGCGTAGTAGCCCTGGGACTCGCCGGTCAGCGCGGTGTGCAGGGCGTGATGGAAGTCGTCGTTCCACTGCGCCTGCAGCCCGAACCCGCCCTGTGCGCGCGGCGTGATGAGCCGCGGGTCGTTGAGGTCGGACTCGGCGATCAGGAACAGCGGCCGGCCCAGGTCGGCCGCCAGCGCGTCCACGGCCGTCGACAGTTCCTCGAGGAAGTGGCGCGCACGCGTGTCCGCCAGCGCGTGCACCGCGTCCAGCCGCAGCCCGTCGATCCGGTAGTCACGCAGCCACGCCAGCGCACTGCCCAGCAGAAACGCCCGCACCTCGTCCGAGCCGGGGGCGTCCAGGTTGACCGCGGAACCCCAGGGTGTGTGGTGCGTGTCCGTGAAGTACGGGCCGAACGCGGGCAGGTAGTTGCCCGACGGACCGAGGTGGTTGTGCACGACGTCCAGGACCACCCCCAGGCCGAGTTCGTGCGCCCGGTCGACGAACCGTTTCAGCGCCTCGGGTCCGCCGTACGGCTCGTGCACGGCCCACAGCGAGACGCCCTCATAACCCCAGCCGTGCCGGCCCGGGAACGGACACAGCGGCATCAACTCGACGTGGGTGACGCCCAGTTCGGCCAGATGTCCGAGCCGCTCGGCGGCCGCGTCCAGGGTGCCCTCGCGGGTGTACGTGCCCACATGGAGCTCGTACAGGACCGCGCCCGGCAGCGGGCGCCCGGCCCACTCGGTGCGCCATGCGTACCGGTCGTGCTCGACGACCGCGCTCAGCCCGTCCGGGCCGTCCGGCTGCCGGCGCGAACGCGGGTCGGGCAGCACGGGACCGTCGTCCACCGCGAACCCGTACCGCGAGCCGTCCCGCGCCGCGGCCTCCGTCCGCCACCAGCCCTCCCGGTCCGGATCACGTTCCAACGCGCGCGTGGTGCCATCGCACTGGAGTGTCACTCGGCCGGCCTGCGGTGCCCACACCTCGAACTGCACGGACGGTTCCCCTTCGTCTGCTCACCGTGATGTAGCCCGTCCATGGTGCTTCAAACGAGATCAATCCGCTTTTGAATCACCCCTTTTACGGCGGGTGTCGTCAGGTACGCGCGCGTGGCGGCCGTTTTCTCGTTTCCTGGACACCCGCGGTTCACTGACCGACAATCACCAACGTGACGTCGTCTTTCGAGTTCAACACGTACCCCGCGCGGCTGTCCGACGTGGAGCGCGACAAGGCGCTGAAGGTGCTGCGTGACGGCGTCGCCATGGGTCGGTTGTCGCCTGACACGTTCATCCGCCGTATGGAGCTGGCCCTCACCGCCCGCCGCTCCGAGGAACTCGCCGCACTCACCGCCGACCTCCCGCAGGAGAGCCGCGTCGCCCGCCTGGTGTTCGGCACCGTGGAGGCGGTCTCCGGCTTCACCGTACGGCTGCGCAGGGCCTGGCAGGCCGAGCGCCTCCCCAAGCTGCTGCTGCCCCATCCGGCGGGAGGCCACCCGCTGCGCATCGGTCGGGATCCGGCCAACGGACTGCGCCTCACGCATGAAACCGTCTCCCGTGTACACGCCGAACTCAGCCGCCAGGGCGGCATGTGGGTGCTGCGCGACCTCGGCTCGACCAACGGCACGACGGTGAACGGCCGGCGGGTCATCGGAGCGGCCGTCGTCCGCGAAGGCGATCAGGTGGGCTTCGGGCGGATGGCGTTCCGCCTCGCCGTCGACTGAGCCCCGACTGAGTCACGCCTTAGCTTTGGCCTGGGCATGACACCGTGTTGACGTGGGGTGATGGCGCAAATCGCAGTGCCTTCCATGGTGTTGACGTACCCCTCAAGTCGTGACTGACTGTGCGTACGCCATGCACATCAGGTGAATCGACGGCGCCACATTGTGGAGGTGTGCCCTGCCGCCCCTCCTGCGCTACCCGACCGTCGACGAGCTCGGCGCGCGGGCGGCAGCACTCGTCTCCCGGCGTCCGAGCGACGCCCGTCTGCGCCGCGTCGGCACCTCGCGCGCGGGCACCCCCATGTGGCTGCTTTCCGTCGGTCACGGCAGCCGCCAAGCCCTCGTCGTCGCAGGGCCGCACGCCAACGAACCCGTCGGCGGCGCCACCGTGCTGCGTCTGGCCGAACGGGCCCTGGCCGACCCCAGGTTCACCGAGGGCGCCGACGCCACCTGGAACCTGCTGCTGAGCCTCGATCCCGACGGCCTGCGCCGCAACGAGGGCTGGCTGCCGGGCCCGTACAGCCTCGGCCGGTACTTCCGGAACTTCTTCCGGCCCGGCTTCCTCGAACAGCCCGAATGGCTGCCGGACGGCGCGGCCGCCGCCGCCCTGCCGGAGACCCGCACCCTGCTCGACCTCCAGGACGAACTGCGGCCCTTCCTGCAGTGCTCCCTGCACGGCGTCGACGTGGGCGGCGGCTTCGTCGAGCTCACCCACGACCTGCCGGGCCTCGCCGGACGCGTCGCGCACACCGCCGCACGCCTCGGCATCCCGCGCGAACTCGGGCCCTACGACACCCTGTACTGGCCGAGCCTGGGCCCCGCCGTCCACCGCATCCCGCCGCCCCGCATCGGCGACCTGGCCGCGGCCATCACCGAGGCGGCCGTCGAGTCGACCTGGTTCCACCCCCACCGGCACGGCACGGTCACGGCGGTCGTCGAGGCGCCCATGTGGGGCGTGGCGGCCGTGGAGGACGGCTCTGCGCCCGCCGACGCGGCCGCCGTGCTGCGCGCCGTCAGCCACGCACTGCGCCACGACACAGGGCTCCTGGAGGTGCTCCTCGCGCGGCTGCGGCCCCATCTCGCAGGCATGCCGGACGCGGCCCGCCTGCTCGCCCCGGTGGACGACTATTTACTGGTCTGCCCCGGGCTCGCCGATGCGTGGGACCCCGATGTCGCCGACGGGGCCCGCCCCCTCCCGCCGCTCAGCACCGCCCATCTGGCCGCCCTGCGCATCGCCGGGCGGCGACTGGCACTGCGCACGGCGGGGCTGCTGCAGCAACTCGTGACCCGCGCCGGCCGCGACCCGGCCGGTGTGCTGCCGGACCTGGACCGTCTCATCGACGACTGGTGCGCCGACTACCGCGACGGCATGGGGGCGCGCTGGATCCCGGTCCCGCGGCAGGTGGAGTACCAGTCGCGCGTGGTACTCGCCGCGTTCGAACTCGCGCTGCGGCATACGCCGGCGTGCTCCCGTTCGGGTGAGTCGGGGTGGGGTTCCCAGGCCGCCGTGCCGATGCATCGGGAATGACGATCAGCACCACAGTGAAAGCGGTACGGGGCTCGCTGCTGGCGGCCGCCCTCCTCGTCGCAGGCGCGGCCCCGGCCCAGGCGGCATCCTTGGGTTTCCCGCCGAGCGACTGGCTCTACCTCACGGTCACCAAAGGCGACGCCCGGTCCCCCCACACGCGCGACACCCTGCTGCTGTGCGACCCGCCCCAGGGGCATGCGCGAGCGGCCGACGCGTGTTCGGAGCTGGCGGCGGCGGACGGCGACATCGCCCGTATCCCGTCGAAGAAGAACATCTTCTGCCCGATGATCTACGCCCCGGTGACCGTCCACGCGCGCGGGGAGTGGAACGGCCGACGGGTCGAGTACACACAGACCTTCTCCAGCGCCTGCGTCATGGCCGGCCGCACCGGCTCGGTGTTCGCGCTGGACGCCTGACCCCCGTGCTGCGGCGGCCCGCCGCGCGTGTGACGACTCGCGGTCAGGCCGCCCGGTCGCGCGCATGCAGCGCCGCCGCGACGACCGTCCGCAACTGGTGCTCGACCTGGTGCTCCAAAGGCACCCAGCGGGCGCGGAAACGCTCCGCGAAGGCGTCGCTCCAGGTCGCCACCAGCCGCTCCAGGCCCGGCGCCGCCCGGTCGTCCACCTCCTGCAGGACACGCAGCAGCATGGCCGCCGCCCGCAGCGGCAGGCGGCGGCCGAACGCGTCCACACTGCCGACGTACGCCATCGTGTTGTCGGCGGGCGGCGTGTGCATCCAGTCCGCTGCCAGACCCGGAATCAGCTCCAGCGCCCACTTGGCGGCCCGCAGCAGCGGGCCGTCGACCCCCTCCAGACGCGGCAGCGCCTCGGCGAGCACCCGCTCCACCTCCAGCGCGTCCCGCAGCAGCCGGCGCGCCAGCCGTCGCATCACCGCGGCCGGGGCCGGATGTGGAGCGGGGTCGTCCACCAGGTCGCTCGCCCACATCGGCACCTCGACCACCGCCGTCAGACCGCCGTGGCGGTGGGTGTCGTACCAGGTGCTGTGGCGGGCGTCGTCCGGCATGCTCGGGTACGCGGCACCCGCGCCGGGGGAGGGCATCACATGCACCCCGGGCCCGGACGCGACCCAGCCCGCGGCGTCCGAGGCACCCGTCTCCACCGGGATGTGCAGCTCGGCCGCGGACTTGGCGAACGGCTCGGCGAGACCCGGTATGTCCTTGGTCAACTGGACCCAGCTGCCGCCCAGCTCGGTCCCGTGCAGGGTCGCCTGGAGGTAGGGGCGCAGCTCGTCGATGACCCGGGTCAGCGCGCGGGTCTCGGGCGGCAGCCGGTGCGGCGGCAGCACCGACGGCGACCACTCCGGCTGCTCCTCTGCCGCCGGCCGGAAGAACCCGAGGTGGTAGTCGAACAGGCTGCGCGGCGCCGGAGTGCGGTGCAGACTCGCCCCGTCGGGATCGGCACACAGCAGGAAGTGCCAGGAGGTGTCCGCGCGCAACTCCCGCTCGGACACTACCCGTTCGGCGAGCGCGAGCGACGTGGAGCCACCGGTCGGCTCATTGGCGTGGGCGCCCGCGACGACGAGCACGGCACGCCGTGCATGGCCCACGGACAGCAGATGCAGCGGTCTGCCCGCCCGGGAGACGCCGACCTGCCTCAGCGTGCACAGACCGGGTCTGTGAGTAGCCAAGGCGCCGGCGGACGCGACGAGTTGAGTCAGGGTGGGATAGCGCAGCTGCGGCAGGAGACTCACCCCCGTCACGTCCGCCCGGCTTCGCAATCCGCAGTACCCCATGCTCCAGGTGAAGTGTCAATAACGCCTGGGGGGAGGCTCCTGGGGGCGCCCAGATGCATTCACCGCCGAAGACAAGGGGCATGCCGACGCGGACACCGGTGGTCACTGCTGGTGCAGCCCGCGTCCGGCCAGCGTCAGGAAGGTCTCGCCGACCGCCTCCGACAGCGTCGGGTGCGGGTGGATGTGGCGGGCCACATCCGAAGGATAGGCGGCCCAGCCGACGATCAGCTGGCTCTCCGCGATCATCTCGGACACATGCGGGCCCACCAGGTGCACGCCGAGCACCTGCCCGCCGCCGGCCTCGGCGACCACCTTCACCATCCCGCCCTGACCATGCACCATGCCCTTCGCGACCGCCGTCAGGGGCATGGTGTTGACGTCCACCTCGTACCCACGCGCGCGTGCCTCCGCCTCGCCCAGGCCCACGGCCGCGGTCTGCGGCGACGAGTACGTCACCCGGGGCACGGCCGCGTAGTCGACCGGCACGGACGCCACACCGGCGAGCGTCTCGGCCACCAGCAGGCCCTCCGCGAAGGAGGCGTGTGCCAGGCCGAGTGACGGCGGCGGCAGCAGGTCTCCGACGACGTGTACGCCGTCCACCGGCGTCTCCAGCCGGGCCCAGTCCGCCGGTTCGACGAAGCCGCGCGCGTCCGTCGCAAGGCCCGCGGCAGCCAGGTCCAGGCCGTCGGTGACCGGCGCCCGGCCGACCGCCACCAGGAGCCGCTCCACCTCGACGGTACGAGTCTCGCCGCGGGCAGTGCGGACACGCGCGCGCACGCCGTCCTCGAGCAGCTCGGCGTCCAGCAGCCGGGCGCCCGCCTGCACGTCGATGCCGCGCTTCTTCAGGCCACGCGTCAGATGACGGCTCACGTCGACGTCCTCGAGCGGCACGAGCCGGTCGACGGCCTCCACGAGGGTGACCTCCGCACCCATCGAGCGGTGGAACGAGGCGTACTCCACGCCGATCGCGCCACCGCCGAGCACCAGGACGGACGCCGGCAGACCCGGCGCGAACAGCGCGTCGTCACTCGTCACCACGCGCCGGCCGTCCGGCTCGAGCCCCGGGAGCGTGCGCGGCCGCGAGCCGGTGGCCAGGACGATCGCACGGCGTGCGGCGAAGTCCCGCACACCCGGCGCCGGTTCACCGCCCGGGCCTTGCACATGTACCGTGCGCGGCCCCGTCAGCCGGGCGCTGCCCCGCACGACCCGTACGCCGGCCTGCGCGAGATGCGCCTCCACGCCACGGTGGTTGCGGGTCACGAGGTCGTCGCGCGTGGCGACCAGCGCCGGCCAGTCGACGGCGTCCAGGCTCGCCTTCACCCCCCAGCGCTCGCGCGCCTCGGCGATGCCGTCGACGAGTTCGGCGGCGTGCAGCATCGCCTTGCTGGGGATGCAGCCGCGGTGCAGACAGGTCCCGCCGACCTTGTCGCGCTCCACGAGCACGACACCGAGTCCGAGGGCGGCGGCGCGCAGGGCGGTGCTGTACCCGCCGGTGCCGCCGCCGATGACGATGACATCCGCAGTGCTCAAGTCCTGTGTGTCGACCATGCCCCAGCCTCCGCCCAGCCCTTGCCATAAGTCCAAGGCAATGTTCTTGTGGAACCGATGCAAGATGTTTATGAGACGAGGCCTGTCATGAGTCTGCGCCAGATGGAGTACTTCCTGGCGGTCGTCGACGAGGCGTCCTTCACCCGCGCGGCCGAGGTCCTGCACGTCTCCCAGCCCGCGCTCTCGCACCAGATCAAGGCCCTGGAGCGGTCGGTCGGGGGCGCTCTTCTGGAGCGTTTGCCGCGCGGAGTGCGCCTCACGCCGATGGGCCGTGCCTACCGGCCGCACGCCGAGCGTGCCGTCCGCAGCGCCGCCCAGGCCCGCCGCGCGGCCCGTGCCGCCGCCGGCGCCGAGGGCGGCGAACTGCACATCGCCGCCGTCCACTCCGTCGCGGTCGGCGTCCTGCCGGACGTGTTCGCCCGCTGGCGAACCGCCCACCCCCACGTCCTGCTCCACCTGCACGAGTACGCCACCTCCCGGGCCCTGGAGGAGGAGGTCGAGCGCGGCACCGCGGACCTCGCCGTCGGCCCCGCACCTGCCGACCGCCCAGGCACCGTCGTGCCGGTCGGCGAGGAGGAAGCCGTCCTCGTCGTCCCCTTCGACGACCGCTTCGCGGGTCGTACGACGGTGACCCTGTCCGAACTCGCCGACCGCCACTGGATCCGCTGCGCCATGGAACCCGTCGTACACGGCGAACGCTTCCTCGACTGGGCCTGCGGACAGTCCGGTTTCACGCCTCGCACCGCCGTGTGGACCGAGCACACGTCGACGGCCGTACGGATGGCCGCGTCCGGCGTCGGCATCTGCGTCGCCCCCTCGCACATCGTGCGCGGAGCGGTGGGAGAGGACTGCACGGTCCTCTCCCACACCCCACCCTGGCGCCGCCCCATGACGGTCTTCGCCCGCGTACCGCCAACCGGCGCCGCGGAGGCTTTCGTAGACCTCCTGAGGGCGTCATGGCCGACACCGGGAACATCGGTCTCCCTGGCGGACCAAGCACGCTGACCAAAGCCATCCGGGACCGGCAGCGCCTCGAAGGGACGCGGGGCTGTGCCGATTTGCGGCTTCGCCGCGCGGGCTCGATCAGCCACGATGGTGCTGCAGACGGCTGAAGACCTGTCGCACCCCCGCGGCGGAGCCGCAAAGCCACGCAGCCCGCGGAGGCTCAGTCCGCGGCAACCCGCTCCAGCAAAGCCACCGGCAGCCGCCCGAAAAGCTCCCTCGCGCGCGCGTGCCCCTCAAACTCCCGTCCGGGAGACAGCACATCGGACCAGCGCCCGCCCGGCAGCGGCAGCACGGTGTCCCCCCAGCCCCCCGACTCCGCCAGCCGCAGCGACAACCGCGTCACGGCCGTGACGACCTCTCCGGAGCGCGCGAACGCCACGCAGTGGGCCGCCGCCGGGCCCTCGGCGGTCAGCGGCGCATACGTCGCCCCCTCCCCGAAGACCCCGGGCCGCCGCGCACGAAGCCGCAGCGCCGCAGCCGTCACCGAACCCTTCTCGCCGGGATCCGCGGAGGGCGGGAACCGCACCGGACGCCGGTTGTCCGGGTCCACCAGCGCCAGGTACTCGCCCTCGGTGCCCTGGTAGACGTCCGGCACGCCCGGCATCGTCAGCTGGACCAGGGCGGTGCCCAGCACGTTCGCCCGGATGTGGGGCGCGAGCGCACTGCGGAGGGCCACCACGTGCCCGCCCGGAGCCCCGCAGGGACCCGCCGCGACGAACGCCGCCACCGCCTCCTCGTAGGCGGGCTCCTGCTCCGTCCAGCTCGTCAGCAGCCCCGCCTCGCGCACATGCTTCAACAGGGCCTGCTGAACGCGCTCCCCGGCCGCCGCACCGAGCCCGAACACCGTCTGCCACGCCGCCCACGCCACCTGCGCGTCCGGCACGCCCTCATCCGCGCGCGTCACCTCCGCCAGCACGTCCGCCCAGCGCTGCGGGCACTCGGTGAGGACGGCCAGCGCCGCCCGTACGTCGGCACTGCGCTTCGTGTCGTGCGTCGACACGACGGTCCCGGTCGCGGGCCAGTCGCGCTGCACGCGCGCGCAGTAGGCGTGAAAGTCCTCCGCGGACACCGCAGGGCTCCCCGGGTTGCCGCCCACCTCGGTCGCCGACAGCAGCGGCACATAGCGGTAGAACGCCGTGTCCTCCACGGACTTGGCCCGCAGCGCGGACGCGGTCTGCGCGAACCGCGCCCGGAACTCCACATGGTCGGGCCCGTCGCCATGACGCCCGAGGACCAGATCCCGTACGACGTCGACCGCGCCGGCCTCCTCGGGCACGACGAAGGCGAGCCGGGCCTCGGCTGCGGCCTCCTCGGTGACCACACAGGCCGCGTCCCCCGAGGCGTACGGCCGGTAGACCTCCAGGCGGACCAGAAGCTCCTGCAGCGCCGTGCGCAGCGCCCAGGGAGCGCGGTCGCGCAGCGCGGGGTCCGGCGAGGCGGCGCACAGTCTGCTCGCCACCCGGGTCAGCCGGTCCGTCTCGGTGGCCAGCTCGTGCGTGAGCACCTTGTACGCCGCCCGCCGTACCGTCGCCGCCCAGTCGCCGCCGCGGTCCGTCTGCGGGGCCGCGAACCGCCGGTACTGGCCGAGGAGTTCCCCGAGCCCGGCCGGATCGGTGAAGAGGCCGTCGATGTGCCGCAGGGCGTCGTAGCCGGTGGTGCCCGCCACGGGCCAGGAGGCCGGCAGGGGCTCCCCGTCGGACAGGATCTTCTCCACGACCGTCCAACGGCCACCGGTCGCCTCGTGCAGCCGCCGCAGATACGCGTCGGGATCGGCGAGCCCGTCGGGATGGTCGACGCGCAGACCGTCGAGCACGCCCTCGTGCAGCAGCTGCAGGATCTTCGCGTGCGTGGCCTCGAACACCTCCGGGTCCTCGACCCGCACCCCGATGAGCTCCGAAATGCTGAAGAAACGCCGGTAGTTGAGCTCGGTACGGGCCAGCCGCCACCACACCGGGCGGTACCACTGCGCGTCCAGGAGCTGCGGCAGCGGCAGCTCCTCGGTGCCCTCGCGCAGCGGGAACACGTGGTCGTAGTAGCGCAGCAGGTCACCGTCGACCCGCAGCTCACCGATGACCGAACCGAGCGGGCCGCCCAGCACCGGCAGCAGCACCTGGCCGCCCTGCGCCTCCCAGTCGATGTCGAACCAGCGCGCGTACGGCGACTTGGGGCCCTCCCGCAGCACCTCCCACAGGGCGTGGTTGTGGCGTGGAGCCATGGCCATGTGGTTCGGCACGATGTCCGCCACCAGACCGAGACCGTGCTCCCGCGCGGCGCGCGCCAGCGTGCGCAGCCCCTCCTCGCCGCCCAGTTCCTCACGCACGCGCGCGTGGTCCACGACGTCGTAGCCGTGCGCCGAGCCCGGTACGGCCTCCAGGACGGGGGACAGGTGCAGGTGCGAGACGCCGAGCGAGGCCAGATACGGCACGGCGGCCGCCGCGGCCGCGAACGGGAACTCGGGCTGCAGCTGCAGCCGGTAGGTGGCCGTGGGCAGCAGGGGGTCGGGTCGCTCAGGTGTCATGCAAACCTACGTACCCGCCCTGCCGCCCTTCGTGTCATCGTCCCCTCCACGGGTGCACGCACGCGTGGCCGGCGTCGGACGATGGCGGGTCGCTCGCCGCCGCGGGACTGACCGGCGGGGCGCCGACGGCCGGGCAGGTGGCCTGCGGTCCGCTGGTGGGGCGGCTCGCCGACCGGCACGGCCGGAGGACGGTCGTGCTCGTCTTCTCGCTCGCCGACGCCACCGTGATCGCCGCGGGTGCCCTCGCCGGCCTGTTCGTCGCGTTGCCGGCGCTCCTCGGGGCGGTGGCGGGCGCGACCGTGCAGCTGATCGGTTCCCTGGGCAGCGCCCGTCCGGTGGCGCCGGTCCGCCGGTCCGCCGCCCCCGAGTCCACGGTCGGCGGGACCCTCTCCTTCGGAGAGCACCTTCGACGAGAGCCCCTTCCTCCTGGGCCCGGCCCTGGTCGGCCTGGCCACCGTCCTCGCCCACCCCGCCGACGCCCTGGGCGCGGCAGCACTCCTGGTGGCCCTGTGCGGCAGCGGCTTCGCACTGCGCCCGACGGCGAGGGCGACACGGCGCGGCCGTCCGGCCCGGAGCGTCCCGCGCTCCCGTATGCCCCGCTCCGTGCACCCCCTCCGTGCCACTCTCGCCGAGCGGCTGGAACAGGAGGAGCAGGCCGGTCTCGTGTACGCCGCCATGGGGGTGATGAGCGCGGTGGCGGGCCTCTCCACGGCCGCCGTGCCCGCACGGATCCCCCTCGCGGGCCGTCGGCGGGCGGCGACCGCGGACGCTTTCCTGCTCCCGCTGCCCCTGCTGTGGACGCAGAGCATGGGCGTCCTCCATGCGGTCGTCACCCTCCTCGGTGCCGCCTACGCCCCGCACCTGATCACGGTGTTCGGCCTCACCGAGCGGGCGGTGCCGCCCACCCGGCCGGCCGAGGTGATGGCGTACGCGACGAGTGCGCTCGTCGGCGGCCAGGCCCTCGCGGTCGCCGTCACCGGCCGCCTAGCCGAGTCGTACGGTCCGGCGGCCGCCTTTGCCGCACTCGCCTGCGCGATCGCCCTGACGGCGCGCCCGTCCTCGTACACCGGGCCCACCACCGAACCCGCCGACCACGCGCGCGTACCCGACGAGCAGCCGACCACACCGACGCAGGAAGAGGGCCTGGAGCTGACCTAGACCGGCCGTTGCAGCACCGTCAGACTGCGGTCCACCAGTGTCAGCCGCTCGCCCGCCTGCACCTTCGGGCCGGTGTGCGGCGGCACCCCGTCCGAGCGGGCGGTGTCGACCACGACCTCCCACTGGCGGCCGTGGTTGACGGGCACCACGAACTCCAGTGTCTTCGGCGAGGCGTTGAACATCAGCAGGAACGAGTCGTCGGTGATCCGCTCCCCGCGCGTACCCGGCTCGGAGATCGCGTTGCCGTTGAGGAACACCGTCAGCGCCGAGGCCGGCGCCGAGTCCCAGTCCCGCTGGGTCATCTCCTTGCCCTCCGGTGTGAACCAGGCGATGTCCGAGAGCTCGTCGTGGGTGCCCTCCACCGGGCGTCCGTGGAAGAAGCGGCGTCTGCGGAAGACCGGGTGGTCCTTGCGCAGCCACACCATCGCGCGCGTGAAGGCCAGCAGCTCGCCGTCGGACCCGTCCTCCTCCGCGTCGGGGTCCAGCCATTTCACCCAGGCCAGCTCGTTGTCCTGGCAGTAGGCGTTGTTGTTGCCGCGCTGGGTGCGTGCGAACTCGTCGCCGTGGCTGATCATCGGGACGCCCTGGGAGAGCATCAGCGTCGCGACGAAGTTCCGCATCTGACGCGCCCGCAGCTTCAGTACCTCGGCGTTGTCGGTCTCGCCCTCCTCCCCGCAGTTCCAGGACCGGTTGTGGCTCTCGCCGTCCCGGTTGTCCTCGCCGTTGGCCTTGTTGTGCTTCTGGTTGTACGAGACGAGGTCGTGCAGGGTGAAACCGTCGTGGCAGGTGACGAAGTTGATCGAGGCGAGCGGGCGCCGCCCGTCGTCCTGGTAGAGGTCCGAGGAGCCGGTCAGCCGGGACGCGAACTCGGCGAGCGCGCGCTGCTCGCCGCGCCACATGTCCCGTACGGTGTCGCGGTACTTGCCGTTCCACTCGGTCCACAGCGGCGGGAAGTTGCCCACCTGGTAGCCGCCCTCGCCCACGTCCCACGGCTCGGCGATCAGCTTCACCTGGGAGACCACCGGATCCTGCTGCACCAGGTCGAAGAAGGACGACAGCCGGTCCACCTCGTGGAACTGGCGGGCCAGGGTCGCCGCGAGGTCGAAGCGGAAGCCGTCGACGTGCATCTCGGTGACCCAGTAGCGCAACGAGTCCATGATCAGTTGCAGGACGTGCGGGGACCGCATGAGCAGCGAGTTCCCGGTGCCCGTGGTGTCCATGTAGTAGCGCGGGTCGTCGGTGAGCCGGTAGTACTGCGGGTTGTCGATGCCCTTGAAGGACAGCGTCGGGCCCAGGTGGTTGCCCTCGGCAGTGTGGTTGTAGACCACGTCGAGGATGACCTCGATGCCCGCTTCGTGCAGCGCCCGGACCGCCGACTTGAACTCCAGGACCTGCTGGCCCCGGTCGCCCCAGGAGGCGTACGCGTTGTGCGGGGCGAAGAAGCCGATCGTGTTGTAGCCCCAGTAGTTGTTCAGGCCCATGTCGACCAGCCGGTGGTCATTGACGAACTGGTGCACCGGCATCAGCTCCAGCGTCGTCACGCCGAGCTCCACCAGATGCTCGATGATCACCGGGTGCGCGAGCGCCGCGTAGGTGCCGCGCAGCTCCTCGGGCAGCCCCGGATGCTGCATGGTGAGGCCCTTGACATGGGCCTCGTAGATCACCGTCTCGTGGTAGCCGCGCCGCGGCCGCCGGTCGTCGCCCCAGTCGAAGTACGGGTTCACCACGACCGACGTCATCGTGTGCGGCGCCGAGTCCAGGTCGTTGCGCTTGTCGGGCGCGTCGAAGTGGTAGCCGTAGACCTCCTCGCCCCAGCGGACCTTGCCGCTGATCGCCTTCGCGTACGGGTCGAGCAGCAGCTTCGCCGAGTTGCAGCGAAGACCGCGCTCGGGGGCGTACGGACCGTGCATGCGGAAGCCGTAGCGCTGTCCCGGCATGATGCCGGGCACGTACGCGTGCCGTACGAATGCGTCGCTCTCGCGCAGTTCCACCGCCGTTTCCGAGCCGTCGTCGTGCACCAGACACAGCTCTACTCGGTCCGCGGCCTCCGTGAAGACCGCGAAATTGGTGCCGGCGCCGTCGTACGTGGCACCGAGCGGATACGCCTCGCCAGGCCAGACCTGCATGGACACGACTCTTTCAGGTGGAGCGCGCCCCAGGGGGCGCCTTGGCGTCGAGTGTCCCCGAAAGTGATGGAACCACCTATGACTTACGTCCCTCTTACCGAGCGACCTGTGCATACGCCGTATGTCAATGCAGTATGCCAATCAGTGGGGCAGAAAAGTACTCCCGGGGACTAAGGGGGAGTAGGGGGCAAATGTGCGCAAGATAGTGCACCGCCATCTGGGCAAGGTGGTGGCCGGTGCGGCCACAGCGGTGGCCGGAACTGCCGTGATGGTCGGGATCACGCTGCCGGGGACGGCGGGGGCCGACGATTCGGGAGGGACCAGGGCAGGGCAGGCCCGGCAGGCGGCTCAGGCGAACGGCAAGCCCGCTCCGGGTGTCGTCGAGCAGGCGCCGGCCGAGGGCGAGAAGGGCAAGGGCCTCGATCCGCTGACCGACGACGAGACGAAGCGTGTCGAGAAGATCGCGCTGAGCGGGCAACTGCTGAACTCCGGTGAGAACGTCAAGGGCGCCCGCGGCCCGCAGCGCCTCACCGTGGAGCTGACCGAGCCGGACACCGACCAGCCGGACAGTGCGAACGCGCCCCGGCGCGCGGACGTGACGTTCTACGACTACCGCAGCGACAGCGTCGTCACCAGGACCGTCAACCTGGACACCGGCAAGGTCGAGGAGACGAGCACCCAGCACGACGTCCAGCCGCCGCTCAGCATCGCCGAGCAGACCGAGGCGGCCCGGCTGCTGATCGCCGACCCGCTGGGCGCCGGCCTGAAGGCGGACTACAAGGACGCCACGGGCAAGGAACTCACCTCCCCGGACCAGCTGACGCTCACCAGCATGGTGTTCCGGGCGACCCCGGGCGTGAAGCCGGCCGAGCTCGGCAAGTGCGGCGAGCACCGCTGCACCCGGCTCTTCCCGAAGGTCAAGAACGGTGCCTGGATCGACACCCGGGACTTCGTGGTCGACCTGAGCGCCCGCAAGGTCGTCAAGCTCGGCTGAGCCGGGCTCCGTTCACTTTTCACACTTGCTTCTCCTGTAAGGGAGTCACTTCGTCATGCACGTCAACAGAGACAGCCGTGCCCGCCGCAGTGCGCTGCGCAGGCGGGCCCTGGCGGGCCCGCTCGCGGTCGGGCTCGCCCTCGGCGGCACGGCAGCGGCACCGGCCTTCGCCCAGCACAAGGAGGCGGCCGCCGCCGCGGCCCCCCAGTGCAGCGCGGCCTACCAGATCGAGCAGAAGCTCTCCTCCGGTACCACCTGGCGGATGTGTTGGCGCTTCGAGAGCAGGTCCGGAGTCGTCCTGGACGACATCTCCTACCAGCCGCCCGGCGAGCCCCAGCCGATCAAGGTCCTCAACAGCGCCAGACTCGCCCAGATCGACGTGCCGTACGACGACGGCAGCGTCGAGTACAACGACATCACGGACTACAACTTCGGCAACGGCCTGCTGAACCTCACGCCCGACGAATGCCCGGGCGGCACCATCAAGACGGTCAAGGTCGCGGAACCCTTCTACTCGGACTCGTCGGACGTCAACGGCCTGTGCGCCACGACCCGTTCCCGCGGCCACGCCTACCACCTGCTGTCCGACGCCAACAAGACCTACCAGGCGCAGGGCACCGACCTGCTCCTCTACACGGTCAACAAGGTCGGCTGGTACGAGTACATCACCGAGTGGCGCTTCCAGGACGACGGCACGATGAGCATGAACGCCGGCGCCACCGGCAGCCTCTCGCCCGACGACTACGACGCGGGCGACGGCCGCGGCTGGCCCATCGGCAAGGGCGCCAAGGCCTACGCCACCAGCCACAGCCACAACATCTTCTGGCGGCTCGACTTCGGCCTCGACGGGTCCTCCAAGACCAGGATCGAGCAGTACGACTCCAAGGTCAGCGCTCCGGTGGGCGGCCAGCAGGCGCCGACCAACAAGACGACCCTCACCAAGGTCACCAAGGAACTCGCGGGCGACGCCAAGGACATGCGCTGGTGGCGTGTGGTCAGCACGGCCGGAAAGAACAACGACGACCACCCGCGCTCGTACGAGATCGTCCAGGGTCCCACCGCGAAGTATCTGGGCCGCAGCTTCACCCAGCACGACGTGTACTTCACCGAGTACAACAAGTGCGAGCAGTACGCCAGCGGCAACCCGCTCAACTGCGGTGCCGGACACGGCAAGTCCGTCGACACATGGGTCAACGGGCAGACGCTCACCCACCCCATAGTCTGGGTGAATGTGGGCTTCCACCACATAGCCCGGGACGAGGACCAGCAGCCGATGCCGGTCCACTGGCAGGGCTTCTCCATCGCCCCGCGTGACGTCACGGCTATGAATCCGCTCACTCCGCCCGCTCTGGCCGCTCAGAACGGGCACTGGCACTAAGGCAGTTGAGAATCGACCTGTCCATCCGGCTGCACCGCTGACTGCTCCCGGAGTACCCTTCCTTGATCGTTGACACGGGGATGCTCAGGGGAGCGGAAGGCGGTGCGCGGGTGGGGTCGGGAGGGCTGGAGTTGCCCCCTGGTGACGAGGGTCACGAGGGGCACTCCACAGATGTCCCGCCCGGCACGGTGTCCCTGGCCCGGCCGATGGCGACGAGTTCGATCGGGCCGGAGCTGGACTGGGATGCCGACGCCTGGCGCGAGGTGCGTACGCGCGCCCAGCGAGCCGGGCGGGCCTACATCTGGCTGAACCTCGTCGAGCAGCGGCTGCGCGCGGTCGTGGCCGCTGTTCTGCGGCCCATCTACGAACCCGTCCACGGCGACGACTGGGTGGTCGCCGCGGCCGGGCCGGCCGGCCAGGAATGGGTGCAGCGCGCGGTCGCCGTACGCGAGGTCAGCCGCCGAAAGGGTTATCTGCTCGACCCGGCCGACGACAACGTGCTCAGCTTCCTCACCCTGCCCCAGCTGCGTGAGCTGATGGTGCAGCACTGGCCCTGCTTCGAGTCGTACGTGGACGACCGCCGCGACGTCGAACTCGCCCTGGACGAGCTCGAGGTCACCCGCAACGTCGTCTCCCGCAACCGGGCCCTGTCCGAGGCCGTCCTGAACCAGGCCGAGCGGGCCTCGGCGAAGCTGCTGGACATCCTCGGCGCGGCCGGGGACGTGCCGTCGGGCCGCCGGCTGCCCGTGGACGCGGTGGAGGAACTGGTCGGCGACCGGTACGCCGACGTGGTCGCCGTACACCCCGACCGGGTGCGGCTGCTGCGCCAGTTCCCGGCCGAGGACATCTTCGGCGCCGCCCGCCGCCTCGACGCCGTGGGCATCGGCCTCAACCTGCTCGTGCAGAACTTCTCCGGGCGCCGGCTGGTACGCCTGGCCGAGGCGGGCTGCCGGGTCCGGCTGCTGTTCCTCAACCCGGCCTCCAGCGCGGTGAAACGGCGTGAGCGGGAACTGGGCATGAAGCGCGGCGAGCTGAGCCGCGCGGTGGAGATGAACATCCTGCACATGCGCCGCGTCCGGTCCAGGCTGCGCGACCCGGCCGCCTTCGAGATCCAGGTCTACGACGAGACCCCGCGCTTCGCGGCCTACCTCGTCGACGGCGACGGCACGGACGGCGTCGCCGTCGTGCAGTCCTATCTGCGGCGCTCGCGCGGCATGGAGGCTCCGGTGCTGGTCCTGCGCAACGGCAGCCGGGTGGTGAAGCCGGAGGACATGGACAAGGGAGTCGAGAGCGGGCTCTTCCCGACATACCGCGAGGAGTTCGAAACATCCTGGGCGGATTCGCGGCCTGTGTCCTGAACTGTCGCCGCGGCCAAGCGGAATGCGGTCCTCGGATTGTCAGTGGCCCATGGGAAGGTGGAGACCACTGGGGGAAAGCACCACCAAGAAGGGGGGCCACGCATGGGCTGGCACCGGGAGCTGCTGATCGGCTTCGACCTGGAGACGACCGGGACCGATCCGCGTGAGGCGCGCATCGTCACGGGGGCCGTGATCGAGGTCAGGGGCGGACAGCCCATAGGGCACCGGGAGTGGCTGGCGGATCCGGGCGTGGAGATCCCGGCGGACGCCGTGGCGGTGCACGGCATCAGCAACGAACGGGCGGCGGCGGAGGGCCGCCCGGCCGACGAGGTGGCGAACGCCATCGCGGACGTCCTGGCGACGTACTGGAGGACGGGCGTCCCGGTCGTCGCCTACAACGCGGCCTTCGACCTGAGCCTGCTCTCCGCGGAACTGCGCAGATACGGACTGCCGTCCCTGCGCGACCGACTGGGCGGCCTCGACCCCGCCCCGGTCATCGACCCGTACACCATCGACCGCTGGGTCGACCGCTACCGCCGCGGCAAGCGCAACCTCGAAGCGGTCTGCACGGAATACGGCGTCACCCTCGACGCCGCCCACAACGCCTCCGCCGACGCCCTGGCCGCAGCCGGCCTGGCCTGTGCCATAGCCACCCGCCACCCCAAAATCGCAGCCCTCGGCCCGGCGGAACTCCACCTCCGCCAGATCGAGTGGTACGCGGAGTGGGCAGCAGACTTCCAGAACTTCCTGCGCCGCAAGGGAGACCCCACCGCGGTGGTCGACGGCACATGGCCCCTCCGTGAACCCGCGCCCCATAGGAGCGCGGGGAACGGCGCGATCAGCCACACAGAACCCGCAGTCGCCGGACAACAACAAGCCCCCGATCAATAGGCGCTCAGAACGAATACCACCGCACCGCCTCGTCGCCGTCCCGCAACGACGCCACCCTGCGCTCGAACTCGACCAACGCCTTGGGGTTGCTCGGCGCATGCTGCGCGACCCACGCACAACTCGCCGTCTCACGGGCACCGCGCAACACACCGCGCCCCTCCCACTCCCGCACATCCCACCCGTACGCCTCGGTGAACTCCTCATAGGCCGCCGCAGGCAACCCGTAGCGGTCACGCGAGAGCGCCATCACCACCAGATCGTGCTCGCGCAGATCGGCGGAGAAGGTCTCCAGGTCGACCAGAACGGGCCCGTCCGGACCGACGTGCACATTGCGGGGCAGCGCATCGCCGTGGATGGGGCCGGGCGGCAGATGCGGAGTGAGTGCCGCGGCGGCCGCGGCGAACCCGTCGCGGCGCTCGCGCAGATACGCCGCGTCCGCGGGGTCGATCGCGTCGCCCGCGAGCCGCAGCCAGCGTTCCACACCGCCCAGCAACTCACGGGGCGGCAGTTCGACGGTATCGACAGGGGGTGTGGGCAGTGCGTGGACGACCCGTAGCAGTTCGGCCAGATCCCGGGGCTCGGCCGGCCGTACGGCATCCGGGATCCGGTGCCACACCGTCACCGGGTGCCCCTCGACCAGCAGTGGCTTGGGCTCCGCCGCCCGCACCGCGGGGACGCCCGCCTCGGCGAGCCACAGCGCGATGTCCAGCTCGCGGCGCGCGCGGCCCAGGAGTTCGGCGTCGCGGCCCACCTTGACGACCAGGTCGCCGGAGGCGAACACCGCGTTCTCGCCCAGGGCGAGCAGCCGTGCGTCCCGCGCCGGGCCGGGCAGCACCCGCGCCGCGGCCAGTACGTAGCGTGCCCGTGACTCGTCCATCGCCTTCCTCCCACGTCCGCGTATGCATCGGTGAACGGCGTCGAGATCCCGCCACCCACCGGCCCAGTCTCGCATTCGCACAGGTCGGACCGTGTGTGTACTGCCTTGACGGTGCATACCGTTCCTGGAGGCTGAGCCGGAGTGAGGCCTGTTGCCGGAACTCATGCTCAGCCGAACGCCCCGAACGGTGCTGGGCGTTCTGGTCCCCGCGTCTGCTCCGCATCCGGCGCGCACGGATCCTGTCCGTGGTCCGCCGTGGTCCGCCGTGGTCCGGGGATGCGGGGACGGTGCCGTCCGTCGCCGGATGGCACGGCCGCGAGAAGCGGTTTCGGCAGCTCAACCGGCATGCAAGACCAAGAAGACCACTCGCCACGACGCTGCCGCCGCGATCGGACGGCGCGCCCAGGGACACCCGAGCGTCACGATGCCGGTCGGTGCCGGTCGGATCGTCGAAGTACGCGGTAGGCGACCGCCCGATCGGCTGCGACGCAGTAGGCCCACTCGGCGCCCCGATGGAGGAAGCCGACCCGGCCCCGCGAGGACGTACCGGTCGTGCTGAGCGTTCGCGTACTCGGCGAGCGGGGCCGGCGGCTTGAGGACACTTCGCCGTCGGGGGTGACGCGGAGGGTCTGGTGGGGTTCGGTCCCGTGGTCCTAAACAAATTGCACGAGACGTATCGTCTCGCCTACTGTCGGTCGCATGACCAGTCGCCCTCACCACGCCGGCCCCGCCCACCTCGCCATGTTCTCCATCGCCGCCCACGGACATGTGAACCCCAGCCTCGAGGTGGTCCGCGAGCTGGTCGCCCGTGGCCACCGGGTCACCTACGCCGTTCCGCCGGCGTTCGCGGAGAAGGTCGCCGAGACCGGCGCCGAGCCGAAGCCGTGGAACTCCACGCTGCCGGGCCCCGACGCGGACCCGGCGGCGTGGGGGAGCGAACTGCTGGACCACGTCGAGCTGTTCCTCGAAGACGCGATCCAGGCGCTGCCGCAGTTGGCCGAGGCCTACGCCGGGGACGTACCGGACCTCGTGCTGCACGACATCACGGCGTACCCGGCCCGCGTCCTCGCCCACCGCTGGGGTGTCCCCGCGATCTCGCTCTCGCCGAACCTCGTCGCCTGGGAGGGGTACGAGGAGGAGGTCGCCGAGCCGATGTGGGCGGAGCCGAGGCGGACCGAACGCGGGCGGGCGTACTACGCGCGCTTTTCGGCCTGGCTGGAGGAGAACGGGATCATGCAGCACCCGGACGACTTCGCGGGCCGCCCCGACCGCTCGCTCGTCCTGATCCCCAAGGCGCTTCAGCCCCACGCCGACCGGGTCGACGAGAGCCGGTACACCTTCGTCGGCGCCTGCCAGGGCGACCGCACCAGGGAGGGCGACTGGCAGCGGCCGGCCGGAGCCGAGAAGGTGGTGCTGGTGTCGTTGGGCTCGACCTTCACCGACCGTCCCGGCTTCTACCGGGAGTGTGTCGAGGCGTTCGGCGGCCTGCCCGGCTGGCACCTCGTCCTGCAGATCGGCAAGCGCGTGGACCCCGAGGCGCTCGGCGATGTACCGGCGAACGTGGAAGTGCGTTCCTGGGTGCCGCAGTTGGCGGTGCTCCGGCAGGCCGACCTGTTCGTCACGCACGCCGGGGCGGGCGGCAGCCAGGAGGGTCTGGCCACCGCCACACCGATGATCGCCGTACCGCAGGCCGTCGACCAGTTCGGCAACGCGGACATGCTGCAGGCCCTGGGGGTCGCCCGGCACGTCCCCACCGCCGAGGCCACCGCAAAGACCCTGCGCAGGACCGCCCTCGCCCTCGTCGACGACCCCGAGGTCGCCCACCGCCTCAAGGAGGTCCAGGCCGGCATGGCGAAGGAGGGGGGAACTCGGCGGGCGGCCGACCTGATCGAGGCCGAACTTCCCGCAGGACTACGGTAGTTCCGGGCATGGCGAGGGCCCGCCGGCTCCCCTGTGGCCGACGGGCCCTCGGTCGGTGAGGGTTTCAACCCCTTCAGACGCGCAGCCGCTCACCCTCGTCGCGCCGCACCGGGTGCGTGATGACCTCGGCCGACTCGTCGTGCGTCAGGTCGGGCAGCCGGTGCAGCCACTTCGGCAGATACCAGTTGCGCTCGCCCAGCAGCGCCATCACCGCCGGGAGCAGCACGCCCCGGATGATCGTCGCGTCGATGAGCACCGCGGCCGCGAGGCCGACACCCATCTGCTTCATGGACTGCATGGACAGCGTGCCGAAGATCGCGAACACGGCGACCATGATGACCGCGGCGCTGGTGACGACACCGGCCGTGGTGACCACACCGTGCTGGATGGCATCCCTGGTGCTGCGGCCGCGCAGCCGCGCCTCGCGGATCCGCGAGACCACGAACACGTGGTAGTCCATGCTCAGCCCGAACAGGATCACGAACAGGAACAGCGGCAGCCAGGTGATGATCGCGCCGACGCCCTGCGCGCCCACCAGCGAGGCGCCCCAGCCGTGCTGGAAGACGGCGACGAGGATGCCGTAGGCCGCGCCCACCGACAGCAGGTTGAGCAGGATCGACGTGATCGCGACCGTCAGCGAGCGGAACGACAGCAGCATCAGCACGAAGGCGAAGACCACGACGAACGCGAAGACAGGGACCACCGCGCCGCCGAGCTGGGCGTTGAAGTCGTGCGAGCCGGCGACCTGTCCGGTGATCGGCGCCTGGAGGCCGTCGACCTTGCCGAGCGTGGCCGGCCGCACCTCGTCGCGCAGCTTCTCCAGGCTGGCACCCGCCTTGTCCAGGTCGGAGCCGCCGACCAGCGGGACGTACACGTAGGCGATGTTCTGTGCGTCGTGCAGCTTGATCTCGACCGGGCCGTGCGAGGCACCCGAACTGATCGCCCGCGCCTTGAAGTCGGCGAGCGCGGACTTCACCTCGGGCGCGTTGATGTCCTTGGCCTTCACGACGACCTCGGCCGGCTCGGAGCCGCCCGGGAAGGCCTCGTTGACCCGGTTGTACGTCTGCACGATCGGCAGCGAGTCGCCGAACTCCTGGTCCAGCGTGAGGTTCTGGGTCTTCATGCCGAGGGCCGGAGCCGCGACGGCCAGCAGTGCACCGGCCGCGACGAGCACGGAGACCAGCGGCTTGGCGAGCACACCGCGCAGCACCGCCGTCCAGAACCGGCTCTCCCCGCCCGTGCGGGCGGCCCGGCGCTCCATCGCCTTGCACAGGAAGGGAATCCGCCCCTTCTCGACACGCTCGCCCAGCAGCGAGAGCAGCGCCGGCAGCACCGTCACCGACCCGACCATGGCGACCGCCACGACCATCAGCGAGGCCAGCCCCATCCCCTGGAACGTGACGAGCCCGGTGAACAGCATGCCCGCCATCGCCACGCACACGGTGATGCCGGAGACGACGATCGCCCGGCCGCTGGTGGCGGCCGCGATCCGCAGGGCCGTCTGAGCATCGCGTCCGGCAGCGCGCTCCTCGCGCTCACGGCGCAGATAGAACAGGCAGTAGTCGACGCCGACCGCCAGACCGACCAGCAGCATCACGGAGTTGGCGGTGTCGCTCATCGGCATCACATGGCTGACGACGCCCATCAGGCCCATCGTCGCCATGATCGCGGTGATCGCCAGCGCCACCGGCAGCAGCGCGGCCACCAGCGCACCGAAGGCGATGAGCAGAATGCCGAGGGCCACCGGCACCGCGGACAGCTCGGCCTTCTTGAAGTCGTCGCCGAACGCGTCCTTGAACGTCTTGTTCATGCTGGCGCTGCCGATCTCCTCGATCCGCAGCGTCCGGTGCTCCTTCTGCGCTCCCGCGACGGCCTTCAGCACCGGCTCCACGCGCTCGTACGCGGTCGCCGCGTCGCCGCGCATGTCGAACTGCACCAGTGCGCTGCGCCCGTCCCTGGAGATCGTGCGCGTGACGTACGGCGACTTCACGTCCGTGACCTTGCCGGTCCCGTCGACGGCCTTCACGACCGCGTCGACCGCGGACTTGAACTCGGCGTCCGTCGCCTTGAGGTTCCCGGCCTTCGCCTGGATCAGAACCGTTTCGCCGGCAGGTTCCTTGATCCCCGCATCCTCGATGATCTTGGCGGCGGTGTGTGTCTCGCCCTTGAGCTGTTCGCTCTCCTTGACGTCGACCCGGCCCGCGGCCGAACCGAGCCCCATCGCCAGGACGACGAACAGCACCCAGATGCCGACGGCAGCCCATCGGTGCCGGGCGCTCCAGCCACCGGCCCGGGCGGCTATGCCCCGCACCCGCGAATCTCCGTTCCCCATGACGGGCCTGCCCCCTCGTATCCGGTGACAGCCCCCTGCCGCCACCTTTCGCTTCGAAGGTATGGGCCGGATAAGAGCGTCTCGTCGTGCTGCTCGGTGAAGTGCGAGCGGCGCGGGTCCTCCCCTCGGACCGCGACGCCTCACCGGTGGGGAGGATTCGGCCCCTTACATCTATCGGGGCTTCTCGGGGATGAAGATCGGGGTGTCCGGTCCGTCGGCATCGCTCCTCTTTGTTATTGCGAAACCTTGTTGAACAAGTCACAGGTGTGTGTATCGGTTGAACCGGAGCCCCGGGTTCGGACAGAGTTTCGGGAAGTCCGCCCGCGCGGACCGCGGCGGCCGTCGTGCCCGCCCCCACGGGGCACGACGGCCGCTCTATGGTGTGCGCCATGACGACGACGTATGCGGCGCTGCTGCGCGGGATCAACGTGGGCGGCAAGAAGAAGCTCCCGATGGCCGAACTGCGGCAGTTGATGAACGGCCTCGGCTACGACGGCGTCCGCACCCATCTGCAGAGCGGCCAGGCCGTCTTCGCGTCCGGCCACGGCGACGAGGAGTCCCTGGCCGCCGAACTCGCGCAGGCGATCCAGAAGCACTTCGGCTTCTCCGTCGACGTGATCGTGCGCGACCACGCCTACCTCAAGGCGGTCGCCGAGGCCTGCCCGTTCCCGGCCGCCGAACTGGAGGCCAAGCAGCTCCACGTCACCTATTTCTCCGCCCCGGTGGACGCCGAACGGTTCGCGGAGATCGACCGGGAGGCCTACCTCCCCGAGGAGTTCCGGCTCGGCGACCGCGCCCTGTACCTGTACGCGCCGGACGGCCTCGGCCGCTCCCAGCTAGCCGCCCACCTCGCCAAATCCCGTATCAACAAAGGCGTGATCGCCACCAGCCGCAACTGGAACACCGTCGTGAAACTGGTGGAACTCACGGGAGAGTGACCGGGCGAGTACCCGGCTCTTCATGGCAGGTACACACGACTGTGCGAGGCTCCTCCCATGCGTTACATCATCATCGGAGCGGGAGCCGTCGGCGGTTCGACCGGCGGGCGTCTCGGGGGTGCGGGGCACGAGGTGGTCCTGGTCGCGCGCGGCGCGCACCACGCGGCGCTGAGGGACGGCGGGCTGCGCCTGAAGGTGCCCGACGGCGAGTACACCCACCGGTTGCCGACCGTCGAAGGGCCGGACGAGCTGGGCGAGTTGAGGGCCGACGACGTTCTCGTCCTCGCCGTGAAGACCCAGGACACGGTGAGCGCGCTGCAGGCCTGGGGCCCGGCACCGGTCGCGGGCGGTGGCACGGCGGCCGAGCGGCTGCCGTTGTTCTGCGCGCAGAACGGAGTCGAGGGCCAGCGGCTCGCCCTGCGGGTGTTCCGCCGGGTGTACGGCGTCTGCGTCTGGCTGCCGTCCACGTTCGTCGAGCCGGGCGTCGTCTCCGCCCCGTGCGCCCCGCTGACCGGCATCCTGCACCTGGGCCGCCATCCGCACGGCATCGACGACACGGTACGGCTGGTCGCCGCCGACCTGGAGAAGTCCCGTTTCGAGGCACCGGTCGTGCCGGACGTGGCGCGTTGGCAGTATGCCAAGCTCCTGTCCAACCTGGGCAACGCGCTGGAGGCGGTCGCCGGGCCGATCGCCGGTGACGGGGCCGCGGCACTGTACGCGCGCGTGCGCGCCGAAGGCGAGTCCGTGCTCGATGCCGCCGGGATCGCGTACGCGAGCGCCGAGGAGCAGAAGGCGGTACGCGGCCACAAGGTCGACCTGGTGCCCCTCGACGGCGCCCCGCGCGGCGGCGGCTCCTCCTGGCAGTCGCTCAGCCGGGGCACCGGCACCATCGAGGCCGACCACCTCAACGGCGAGATCGCTCTGCTGGGCCGCCTGCACGGCGTACCGACCCCGCTCAACGAGCTCCTCCAGCGCCTCGCCAACACCTTCGCGCGCGAGCGCCGGGCCCCCGGATCCATGCCGGTCGAGGACCTCGTCCACCTCGCCGACGAGGCTGTCGCATTTGTTCAAGAGCCAAGGCCGGGAAGTTAAGGCTGGCTGGGGCGCTGTCCAGGCGCGGGTGGGCGTGCTGGCCCTGCGGTGAATGACGAACGGGACCGCTGGTAGATC